>CAOKAG010000033.1 GCA_948466395.1 uncultured Mycoplasmatota bacterium | reverse complement strand
CTAGATTTTATCTAGCCTAGATTCATATTTCTATTTAAAACTGTCAAAGTCGGGTGTTTACAGACACACATATAAACCTTGTTTTAGTTATTCTGAAGAAAACGAATCAAGTGAAATCTATGGTCCTAATTGCTGTTAAAAATCTCCTAGTGAGATTTTTTTCATTAAAATTTAATTTTGTGTTATAATAATTTATATGGTGGTAATAATGAAGAAAAATGGGTATACAATACCAGAATTAATGATAGTTATAGTGGTTATGGGATTAATCGCTATCGTTGTAATTAACAAAGCAAGTTTTGCTTTTACAGATCCAAATGAGACAAGTAGTCAAACCGATGAAATGATTTTGAAAAAAAGTGCCATGGCCTATGGAAGAAAACAAATTGAAAGTTTAAAAATAGAAGATCAATACATTTCGGGAAAAGATTTAATTGATAACGATTATTTAATTGATTCAGAAAATAAATTTTCAAATGTTAAAATAAAATTAAGTTATAATGCAGTAGAGGATAATATTTCAGTTGAAATATTAGAGTAAAAAATGGCAATAACTAAAACCAATTTTATGAATTTTACAAGATGTCGAAGATATGCAAGCTTAGATGAAATTAAAAACAACCGCTTAGAGGCAGACATTAGTTATAAGGAGTACAAGAATCAAGAATTAGAAGACCAATTGGAAGAAATGGTTGATTCAATGTATGAAATAGATGAAGAAACAGGGGCTGAAATCGATCATGTAGAGGTTGTAAATCGTCAACTAGAAGCCATGATGGACTATTATAAAATTGTTGAAGAAGAAGCTGGAAGAATTAGCGAAAAAACATTTGGGGGCAAATCTGTCTATGCTGAAAAAACCAAAGACCAAGAGTGCTTTGATTTTTCTTTAAATGGAATAAAATACATGTGTTATGTGGACATTTATAATGAAAGTGAAAATAGCGTAAACATTATAGAAGTTAAAGCTACAACCAGTAAAAAATACATGGACTTAAAAGCTGGGCATAAAAAATGTGATAAATTTTCAATCTTTGAACGAATCAACAACATCAACTATTTAAAAGGGGAGCTAAAAGACTATAATATTGAATCAGAAATGCCTTTAGAAAAATACCAAGCCCATTACGAAAAATTATTCGATCGTTATAAACTGGGAAAATACATTTATGACTTAGCGATTCAAAGATACATCATTGAACACGAACATTTAAGTACACATACCGAAAAACAATTAATAAATTATCATTATTATTTAGGTGTTTTAAATGCCGACTATATTTACGATGGAACAAAAGAAAATGGAAAAATGATTTATAACCCAGATGAAAATGGAAACGAAATGATTACTTATTTTGATATGACAGAAGTGACAAAGGTGCTTCAAAAATACGTGGACGCAGATCGAGAAAAATTAGAAAGATATTTAGAAGAATTGGATGCTTCGCCTTGTCCTTTAAGTGTTGCTTGTGAAAATAAAAAACAAAGTTGTTGTAAATTTTTTAAACCCATTTGTGGAAGTAAAATTCCAATCAAAAATTCAAGTTTAAATTATATTTATAGTGGACACGGCTTTAAAAAAGAAGATGGAAGTAAAATAAAAGGATTAGAATTAATAAACGAAGGGTACATAAACATGCTAGATATTCCAGAAGCTTGGATTGAAAAAAACTATCATCGAATTCAAAGAGAATGTTTGGAATTTGATAAAGAGTATGTAGATAAAGAGAAAATAGCCATAGGCTTAAAACAATTAAAATACCCGATTTATCATTTAGATTTTGAAACCATGCCTTGTCCTGTACCTCGATTTAGAGGAGAGTGGCCTTACATTCAATCACCGTTCGAATTTAGTTTACATATTGAGAATGAACCAGGAGTGTGTGATAAATACAAAGATAACGTCGTCTTTCTTGCTAAAACTCATGAAGATGAAAGAGAAGAAATGATTAAGTTGATGTTAAAATATATGAATCCAAATGAAGGCACGTTATTTGCTCAAAATGTTCCTTTTGAAAAAGGAAGAATAAAAGAGCTTGCTGGAATGTTTCCCAAATATCGTGATGATTTAATGAAACTCTATGATCGTGGATTTGATCTACTTTGGCTTGTTAATACCAATTCTAAAATGTATATGGATTTAGGTTTTGATGAAGAAAGAAGTAAAACATTTAATTATTATAATAAAAAATTATCAGGATCTTTTTCGATCAAAAAAACACTTCCAGTATTTAGTAATCTAAGCTATGCTAATTTAGTAGTGAAAAATGGAACAGAAGCTATAGTTGAATACGCGAATTACAATAAAATGAGTAAAGAGGAATACGATTTAAAATATCAAGCGCTCATTACTTATTGTCAACAAGATACCTGGGCCATGGTAGAAATTTTAAATGCGTTAAGAGAACTTGTAAAAAAAATGTAAAAAAATGTCGTTTTTGTTGTCAAATTTACACGATGTTTTGTATGATAGTATTGTAAGGACGTGATATTATGTTATACCCATCTATTGACCGACTTTTAAATATTGTAGATTCAAAATATAAATTGGTTCATGTTGCTTCTATAAGAAGTAAACAAATGAGTGAAAAAAATCATTATCAATTAAAAGAAAATGAATATTACAATAAAAGAGAGTTAGGAAGAGCTTTAGAGGAAGTAGAAAAAGGACTTATAACTTTAAAAGAAAAATAAAACCAAAAAATACTTGATTATTAATTTCCTATGTGATATTATAATCTTGTTCTTATGGGGAATTAGCTCAGCTGGCTAGAGCACCACGTTTGCACCGTGGGGGTCAAGGGTTCGAATCCCTTATTCTCCACCAATTTTGAGAATAAAGCCTTTAAATAAGGGCTTTTTTTAATGTTTTAATAATATTTATGTCTTGTTTATGTCTTATTTTTGACAAAAAAAAATTAAAGTGATATAAAATCACCTTAATTTTTAAAGATTTTTTAATGAATCCGCAATGGTTTCTAATTCATTTTTATACATGTGAGAATAAGTATTTAATGTTGTAGCAATATCTCCATGTCCTAAGTATTTTGCTATTAATGTAATACTTGCACCTTTATTAATTAAAAGGGAAGCACAACTATGCCTAAAATCATGTATTCTAATTTGTTTTATCTCGGCTAGTTTACAATTCTTATTTTTATGATTTTGTATTGTTGTCGTAGACAAAGGATTTACATTGCCAAATACAAACCATTCTTTGGAAAAATTATAAATATTCATAGAACGATTATACATACTTTTTAAATCATTAATTAAAGTTTCATTTTTAATTATTAATTTTCGATAACTTGCTTTTGTTTTAGGAGTTAATATTTTGTATTTTATCCCTTTTATTTTAGTTGTTAAATTTTTATTTATATTGAGTTCTCCAGAATCGAACTTAATATCATTCCAAGTTAAGGCTAATGCTTCACCTTGCCTTAGACCACAAAAATATAAAAGTTCAAAAAAAGTTTTATAAACTAAATTCTTTTCTTGCACTATAAATTTTTTAAATTCTTCATACGTGAAAAATAACATCTCTTCTTTTAATTCGTTTGGATCTGTAAAGTTAACCATTTTATGTAAAACTGAATTTAAAGCATTAATATTAAAATATTTTATAGCATAATTTAAAACGGTTCGTAAATTTTTATAAATGTTATTCTTGTAAATCGTTGATAATGATTTTTTGTTTAATTCTAATTTCCATTGGTTAAAATGACTATTATTAAATTCAGAAACATTAATATTAAATAAACTTATATAATATTTTTCCTTTTTCTTTATGCTCTCAAAAGAGGTAATCTTTACTTTATCTTTTTTAAAATCTAAAAAACTTAACCATAATTCTTTAAAAGTAAGATTATTCGTAAAATCATTATTTTTGATTTTATTAACAAATTCTATTTCAGCCGTCTGTGCCTCTTTTTTTAAATCATAAAATTTAGAATTTTTTTGTTTTGTATTCCCTTGTAAATCTTTATAATAAACACGAAATTGCCATTTTTTTGTGTTTTTGTTTTGATATATTGCCATAATTTAATCATTTCCTTTCTATATTCCTATTTCATAATCTTTTTTCTCTTTTTCTTTATTTTTCTCATAGTCGTAATTATCATTAATAATAGAATCGGCTAAATCCTCATAGTCTTCAACATATTCCTTAGGCTCTCTTTTTAAAACTTTATCAAGAGCATTACACATTTTATTAAATAACTTTTTCCATTTTTCTATTTCTTTATTTAATTTGATTTTTAAACTTTCAATATTATTTTCTAAAATGTTTACTAAATCACTTAATCTATTATTTTCTTTTTTTAAATTTTTGATAGTTGATTTTTGTTCCTTAATTAAATTATCTCTTTTGATTAATTCCTTATTATTTTTAAAACTATCATTTTCAGTAGTTAGTTTTTGAATAGCCATATCTTTTGTTTCAATTTCACTTTGTTGTAAGACATTAATTTGTTCTAAATTTTTTGAATAATCTATCATTTTTTGAATATCGTTTGAGTTATAACCTACAATAGATTTCTTAGGATTTAATACCTCTTTATTTGTTGATTTAGTAGCCTCTACAAGACTATTTTTAGAATTTTCAAGTATTTGTATTGTATCTCTTTTTTCTTGCTTTAAAGCCTCTAATTCGGCTTTATTTTCTTCTATTTCATATTCAAGTTTGGTCTTATGTTCGACATGAGAACCAATATTACCTCTATCTAAATTAAAACCTCGTTCAGTGATAAATTTGTTAAAGGAATCTTGTAGTTTTGCATAAGAATTTTGTCCACCTTTATCTTTCCAAAATTGGTCATTGTTTAAAAATTTTCCTTTTACTTTTTCATAAACAATTTTGCCATTGTTATCTCGTAGTAGTTTAGGAACAAGTGTAATTTCTCCTTTTTTATTTTTGGTTTCTTCTTTTACTACATTTCCATTTTTATCTTTTACATAACATTTTCGATTAACCTCATTAACGATAGGTAGAAAATAGGCTTGTAGGTGAGGAGTATCTTCGTCATAATGAATTTGTGCAAGAATTATATTTTCTTCTCCAACAAATTCTTTTAGATAATCCATACAAGAGTCGAAAAAATAGGTTACGGCTTGTGGTATATCTTCTTTGGATTTAATGTAAGGGACTTTTACAATTTGTCCTTTTTTATTTCCTGTTTGATAAACTCTACCACTATCAATAAATTTCATTCCTAAAGCCTCAAAAAATTCACAACCACTTGTGAATGTAACACCATTCAGTAAATTGGTGTTCGGTTTATTTAGATATTCTATATTTCTATTTTTTAAAGTTTGTTTTACCTCTTGGTATAAATTTCTTTCGCTCATTGATACATATTCAACATTAAATTTTTTTCTTTCTTTGTCATAATTTCCTGTGCCTTTTCTATCTTTCATTTCAACACCGACATTATATAAATCTTTTTGTTTAAATTTGTTTTCTATTCTTAATACTTGTTTGCCATCGTACATTTAATTCCCCCTTTGCTTGGCTTCGTTAGTATAAAAAGGTCTTTTAGACCTATCTCACTAGGGCATAGCCCATTATCGTGAGTTTAGGGAAATATCCCTAAAAACCCTTTGCTTGTTTTGCACAATTGCCTAAACTTTCGTAAAGGCAAAAGTTTCAAACAAGTAAAAATAAGTATCATTCCGACACTTATTTTTAAGGAAATTATAAAAGGGTAGTGCCTTTTATAATTGTAAAAATATTCACTATCGCCAATTTCATTTTCTTACGAAAACAAAACTTGCCTCGTTCATTTTTTACTATGAAAATTAATCATTTTCATAATTCGGTTCTTTATATTTAGCAGTATATATTCTTTCCGTAGCCGTTCTTTTTTGCTCAATATAAAGTCCTTCTTTTTCTAAATTAAGTAAGTTATTATTTAGTAATTTTCCAAATGCTGATGGAGTAATTTGTAAATTCAATTTACTTGTTATCTCCGAAGCAGTGAAAGAAAAATCTTTTTGCTTAATTGCATAATTTAGAAAAGTTAAAATATTGTAGTTTAAATCTTCAAATTCAATTTCGGATTTTTCAAACAATAATTTTTCGTTTCTTTTTAAAACAATTTCTAAACCCTCATAATCTCGGCTTTCATAGTTTAATAAGATTTTATTTTTTATATTATTATCTTGTTTTAAAGTGATTTTTCCATCAACTGAACCATCAATAGCGGTACTACCTAGAGAGGTATTACTCTTATTTAAGTGATGGATTATTAATATTGTAAAATTATATTTTTTACATAATTCTCTAAATTTTGGAATTACAACTTGCCCCATATCTTGATAGTTATTTAAATCATAACCATTATTTAAATCAATTCCACTAAACATATCTATAATTACAAACTTGCCATTATAATCAGTAGAAAAGGTTTGAAATTGCAATTGTAAGTCCATTAAATTAAGTTTTCTTTCATTAGGATTTTGTTCGATAAGTAAAAAGTTGTTATCGTTAAAATCTAATTCCATTTTATCAATTCTATCTATTAGTTGTGTAGAATTCATTTCCGTGCTAATATATAAAACAGGAGATGGGCTAGTTTTAAATCCTAAAAAAGGTTTGCCTGTAGCAATAGAGTTAGCAAGTTGTAATGCGAATAAGGACTTGCCAACTTTTGGTCTTGCTACTAGACAATATAAGCCATTAGATTTCATAAGGTTATCAACTATGAAATCTTTTTTTGTAAAATCTTTTCTCATTTCACTTATTGTTTTCAAACTTTGTTGCTCCTTTCTAGTTCAAGATTTCTTTAGCCATTTTTTGTAAATAACTAATATTTATTTTTAAATAACTTACAACCTCATTCATAGGTAGTAGTTTGTTAGGTAGAGAATAACCTTTATTTTCTAGTTCGATTTTAATCTCATTTTTAAGTTTTAAAGCATTATTTCTTCCCAATCCTGTCAAAAGTTGTAAGTCATTAAGATTACACCATTGTTTAGATATTAAATTTAAAGTTTCTTTTGCACCCATTGAATCACCTCACTTTCATTTTTTTAGTTATGATGGTTTTAGTGTTACCAACAACTCCCTTTTAGGATGTATATAAAGTTTTTAGCCTTATATGTAACGAGGATTTTAGATTATCCACAACTCCCGTACCAATAGGGTTATTTGCCTTGTACTTATTTAACGAGTCGGCATATCGGCGATTTCCAACTCTATTTAATTGTCAAAGAACATTGCCTTTGGGGCTTTTTGGCTACTATAACTTTATTAAAAAATAGTTTCCAAATAGCCCCAAAGGCAAACCTAATATAATATACATGGGGCTAAATGTCAACTATAAAATAAATTTTTTTAAACATTTCTAAACAATAGTTAAAAATCAACAAGTAGACAAATAGCACCATTTATGATAAAATTACAAACGAAAGAGGTGGTATTCTCATGGAAGCAAAAGAAACAATAAATGTTGTCATGGGAAAGCACATGGCTGAATTAAGAAATCAATTTGGTCTATCACAAAAGGAAATATGTCAAGTTATAGGTGCAAAAAGAGATACTTATAAAGACTATGAACTTGGAAGAAGAGCGACACCTTTACAAACTTTAAGAGATTTAGCAAAGTTTTATAAAGTGTCAGCAGATTATTTTTTTGAAGATATGCCCGAGTTATCAATCGAAGAGAGAAGAAAATTATATCAATATTCAAATGCTGTTTTAAATGATAAACAAAAGTATATTGCACTTGATTTAAATAATCCCAATGCTATGAAAGAATATTTAGAACAAGAAGAATTAAAGGCACAAAGTAGAGTAAGATTAAGAGTTAAAAATCTTCGATTAGAGAATAACAAAACACAAGAGGAACTAGCAAAAATTTTAGGTGTTGGAAAATCCACCTATAATAAATATGAAAATGGCAAGCGAAAATTTAGTAATGAAATTATAAAAAAAATAAGTGATTATTACAATATCAAAGTTAGTGATTTAGTTGATTAAAAAAATGACAGCATGACAGGAAAAAGTGAGAGATACCCCCACCCAAAATTTGCTGTCATAGTGTCATTAATAAGTTATAAAGGAAGAAATTTATTATAATTCTTCTTTTTTATTTTTTTTTAAATATTTATTCATTGCTTTAATGGCTTGTTTTTCATTCTCCAAATTTTCTAATTCTTTATAAGAGATACTATCAAAGTGTAAGACACCTTTAATACACTTTATCTTATGTTTAGTACCTATTTTTTGAGTAGATATATTTAAAATATCTTTATCTCTCATAATGATTTCTAACTTGTTATTTGAATCAACTAAAATTTCCATAGGTTCTCCTTAAATAAAATCAATAAAGTAACTTTTTAAAAGTGCATTTTCTGGTTGATAAGGAACATATTCTATTAGTGAATAGAAGAAATCTAATTGTTTTTGATTTTTTATATATTCTTTGTTTACAAAGGTTTCTAAAATTTCACAAAAGAAATCAATTAGATTAATGGCATCTTCTTCGATAAGATTTTGATTGTCCGCTATATAGCCAAAAAAAGTTTTTAATTCTTTAAATTCTTTATCATTATTCTTATCAATTGTTTCTTCAATGTAATCTAAAATGTATGAATTGAAATTCTTGGTATCTAAAATAAATTTCCATATATAAATTCTATTATCATGAACGATTTTATCATGTATTAAAGGGATTATCTCTTTATAAGAAACATTGGCACATAACATAATGAGTAATTCTTCAATAAATGAGATTATATCGGATTCACCATTTTTAAAATCTGCTAAACCTTTTGTTGAAAATTTATTTAATAAGTATATTGACCATTCTATTGCTTTTTCTTTATCATATAGATACATTTTATCAACAATTTCTTCTATCGCATAAAATTCTCTATTATATTGTAAATTTTTATTTAATATTTGGAATAAATCAATAAGATATTCTTTTCCTTGCAAGTTATCTTTTATTTTTATTTGAAATACCTCCTTTCTTTAAAATCTTTAAAGTTTAGTAAAATAAAGATATTTTTTAGTAAGTTCTTAGTTTTTACTAACTTTATTATAAAACTAATCTCCTAAATTTGCATACTTTAAGGGTTGTTTAGTGTAATAAATAAAAATCGTATCATATTAATTGTAAGGTGATACGAATGGGTTTAAAGCATACTTTTGGCAAAAATCTCAAATATTTTAGATATCGTAAAAAATTAACTCAAGCAAAGTTGTCCGAAAAAATAAATGTTAGTGTAAATTATCTTGGACGACTTGAGAGAGGTAAACATAGCGCGGATTTTGATGTTATAGAAAACCTTGCAAAAGTATTAGAAATACAACCATTTGAATTATTTTTAGAACCCAAAGATAATAAATTACCTCGTAGAGTAGATATGCAATAAGTAGTAGACTAGAGTACTACTTTTTTATTATAGCAAAACACATAATCGTATGCAACTGCATAATTAAAAATTAAGTTTTTATTTTGAGAAAATATTTTTGGTGATTTGTAGTGGAACAAGGATTATTAAAAGACATTCGAGAAAATAACGATAATACCCAACAAGAAATAGCAGATATCTTGAATGTTAAAAGAGGCACTTATGCTTCTTGGGAATGCGGTAGTGATTTAATTCCTACAAGAAAGTTGTATATTTATGCAAATTATTATAAAAAATCTATTGATTATATAATGGGATTATCTGAAGAAAATACTAAGATAATATGTAATAAAGATATTGATTTAAATCTAATAGGAGAAAGGTTAAAAATAATTAGAGATAAAGAAAATTTATCTCAATCAAAAATTGCGGAAAGTATAGGAATAAATCAATCAACTTGGTGGGCTTATGAAAAAGGAAAAACTTTAATTACTACCGCTAGTTTAATTTCATTATCTAAACAATATAAATATTCTATAGATTGGATTTTAGCACGAATATAAATGAAAATAATTTATATCTTATTTATGTCTTAAAAATTTTATTTTTTATTAAATTTTCTTAAAGTTTACTAAACATTTTTAAATTAAATATGTTGCAATAATCTTGACTTGAGGATTATTTATAACAAAAAGGTTGGAGAATATCGTACCCTTATTCTCCACCATTTAGAATTTATCCCAGTAAATACTGGGTTTTTTAATGCAATATTTACTTTTACGTAACATTTTTCCTTATTCTCCACCAATTTTAAGAATAAAGCCTTTATTTAAGGGCTTTTTTTAATGTTTGGATATGATTTACCACTTAAATTTAGGCAAAAAAAAATTAGGTGGTATAAAAACCACCATAATTTTAAAGAATTTTTAAAGAATCGGCGATTGTTTCTAATTCATTTTTATACATGTGAGAATAAGTATTTAATGTTGTAGCAATATGGTTTTTAACAAAGTGTAAATAGGGTATGAATTTTTTTCTATACCCTTTAGAAATTATGCTATCCTATAGGTAGAGAGTTGGGATTATATGAAAAATCAAATAGTAAAGATTTTAGTTTGTTTAGGTATAGTTTTTGTCATAATAGGGTGCACAAATAAAACGAAAAATAAAAATAGATATGAACTCGTAAAAGAAACACATAATAAAGTATATGATTATTTTACTAATGAGAATGTTGATAGAACAAATTTAGGGTCATTTTCTTCTTTAAGTGAAAATAGTGATTATGTTATAGTAACATTAGTTGATAATAGTATTGAAAAACAACAAGAATTTTTGAAAAGTGCTAATGTTAGTGAGGAATATATTAAATTTGAACAAGGTGGGCCTTATAGTACATCAAAAGTAGATAAAGTAGATTTTGAATTAATAAAATCAAATACACATAATGATATAAAGTTTAATGAGTACTACTATAATGAAATACAAAAAATATATATAAGTAGCAATATTAAAGAAATATATTTAATTGATTATAATAAAACTAAATATTCTCTTAAATGGTATAGTTCTAATGTAAATCAATCTTTGAATCAAACAATAGAAAGTATTACAAATACTATGGAGAAAAAAGATTCTTTATTTGATGGTGGGACAATTATTTATAAATCCAAATTAAAAGATGCAACCATTATTGTTTGTAATACTTTAGAGGAAAATAAAGATATTTACATTGGCGATTATCAAATGAATTATACTAACCAATGTGGAGTATAAATAAAATAAAATTTTACCACTTATTTACCACTTAAAAATTTATTTTTCCTTAAATTTAGTTAAATTTTGTTAAACATTTTTAAATTATATATGCTATAATTTTATTGAATTGGTGGGTTCTAGGTTTAATTAGGTAGGAGAACATTATACCCTTATTCTCCACCATTGACAAATCTGTTCGAACTATTCGAACTTTGATATATAGAATCAATCAAATGATTGGTTTTTTCTGTTTTTTAGTCAATTAAAAAAGCCCAACTGATAATTTTGATATTTAGGTTAGAATACCTAGGGATTAAATATTTTGTCAGAACAAAATATAATAATTAAAAAGGTAAAATATAATTGGAAGTCATTGAATGACTTATGATGCAATAATGAACTTAATTAAAAGTAAGAAACAAAATATAGATACTGAAACTTTAAAATTTTTTTCAAATTACTTTTTTGTAGCCATAAAAAAAGATATAATACCAATTAACGTAACTTTAGAATGTCTAATAGATAATGCCTTAACTTTTGCAAGTAAAATAGAATTTTATGGGGAAAATCATAGAATTTATAGAGAAAATGGCGGAGAATTAAAAGGATTTAGAGATCCAGAAAGTAAAACAATATTTATTAGAAGTAATTTAGAAGAACCATTAAGAGAAATTGTCGTATATCATGAATTGCATCATGCAACCCAAACAAATCCAGAAAATTATCAAGTAGGAATTAATCAAGAAAGTAATATTGGTAGATTAATTATGGAAGCTCAAACTCAATATTTTGCCGAAGAAGTATATAAAGAAATACATGGCGTAGAATTTCAAGAAAGAGAAATTGCTTCTGAAAATTTAAGAATGGCTAGTGGGGGAATTGTTGTTTCAAAACTACACAATTATGAAATGTATGATAATTTATTAACAAAAATAGGTATGGTATTAGAAGTACCTAAAGATTATTTTGTTTCTATAAATTATTTATATAGAAATAATCGAGGACTTAAATTATTAGAAGAAAAATATGTAATTGCTAGAAATAAATATCAATTACCATATGATTTTCATCAATTTCTTTTATATTATGATTATGCCTATTGTGTAGCTTTATATGCATACAAAGATAATCCAGACAAACAAACAATATTAAACGGTGGTGTAACTCAAAAATATGAAATATATCCCAATAAAGGATTGGTATTATCTCTAAAAGATCAGATGAACTATTTAGCTCAAATAGATGGTTGTTGTTTTTTGAAATTAGCTGAAAATGGTGGAAACTATAAAGATTTTTCCAAATATTGTAGGTTTGTCAAACAAAAGTTACAAAGTAACGACAAACCAACGATAGATTA
>CAOKAG010000032.1 GCA_948466395.1 uncultured Mycoplasmatota bacterium | reverse complement strand
GATAAGATAGAATTATCTAAAATTGAAAATAAAGAAAAAATTTCTATGGATGAGATTTTAGATAACCTAAAAGAAGTTATGACTTTAATTAGACCTAACCTAGAAAAACTAGATAAAGAGAAATATCCTAAATATGATAGTGGTGTATTTCCAAAAATGAAAATTGAATCTAATGTGAAATATAATACCTTAACAGGAAACATTATAGAAGAAGAAAAATAACCTTTTTGCTTTAGTCGTTAGACTTTAGCATTAAGGTTATTTTCATAAAAAAGACGTGGCAAGTTTTGTTGCGTTAGCAATGAAATTGGCGATAGTCTTTTTTCTTTTTATTTGTATTCATGCAAATAAAAAGGCAATAACTTTACTTGCGACAGCTTGTTTAGTTATTGCTTAAAAGGGGTTTCAAAAGGGTATCTCCCTTTGCACATCTCGTTATTGGCTTGCCAATATCGTAGTGTGTTACTAAAATAACATTTTAGTTTTTAAAACCGAGCCATTAGTTATGTAATTTCTTTTGGCTCGGTTTTTCGTTTTTTGTTTATTTACATATTAATTCATTAAAATACCAATAACTATTAATTGAATAAAAGTCATCTTAATTTTGTATCTTCTTGTTGATTAAGACTTCCAACAAATTCATCATACCTTTTGGAATATCTATCAATTAATTCCATAAAATCAGTTCCACTTGAATTTAAGTTAATTTTAATTTTACTACCTAATGAATTCACAGCATCAATTCCTGTAAAGTTTTCTTGCATAGATTTAAGAGAATAATATTTAGTTATCCCCATTGTTTCATGTTCTAAAAATGTATCAAGTAAATCATTCAATAATTGTTCATATAATACTAAATCGTGTTCACTTGTGATTCCTAAATTTAAATGTTTTTCAAAGTTTCTCTTAGGCACATAAATATCTAGCACACACATTCTTTGATTATCTATTTTTGCAGAATTAAAATTCATTCTTGCATTTACTTTTTCCGAATCCGATAAAATTTGAGTAATATACTCAATTATTAATTTAGACCTTTCAGGAGCCAATTCCATCGCTTCAACTTTTTTCATTATTTTCTCCATTTCTAAATTTATGTTTATTAAACAATACAATTATAACACAAACTCTAAACTTTTTATTCTCTCTTAGTATATTTTACTCTTCTCACATAATCTTCTTTTTTTATATCCATGTCTTTAATTTCATCGTCTTTAGGATAATCCAATAAATCAGCTGTTTTAATAATCAAATTTAAAACTTTTTCTTCAATTTCTTTTGGAATACAGCAAACATATTTTTGATACAAAGCATCTAATGTATGATGTATTACAATAATTCCCTCATCTAATACATAATCTCGTTCTATTATTTTTTTCATGATAAACTCCTATCTTTCTTCTATGAATTCATAATTTGTTGAGTTCTTTGTATTTCCTCAATCTCTTTGCCAATTTTTAAATAAATCTCCTTTATTTTTTGTTCACAATCCTCTATATTTTGATTATAAATTCCAAGCTTTTTCTTTTGAAATAATAATGGTTTATCCATTTTTAATAATAGCAATTGTTCTTGATACAATTTCGCTTGATTATCTAGTAGTTTTAAATATAATCGTGATTCTTTGATACTATCTTTTAAATAAAGATTAATAATTTCACTAATTAACCCCGTTTCATTGTCTTTTTTTCTTTTACTCATATAAAATCCCTTTCCATTTTTAAGTGATACCACTTCGTGTTATATTTTATAAAAAAAGACTAAACTTGAAGTGGTGGTGTTAGTTGAAAACTACAAACATCCGCAAAATTGTTGGTGCTAATGTTAAATACTATAGATTCTTAATAGGTTATACTCAAGAACAATTAGCAGAAAAGTGTAACTTAAGTCCAAGATATATAAGTGATATTGAGAATTATAATGGTAATATACCAATAGATACGCTTGAAAATATCGCCAAATATTTAAAAATCGAACCGTATCTTTTGGTTAAAGAACAAAAACACCCACATTTGCCGAAAAGAGTAAATATGAAATAACTCTTTTCTTTTTTTGAAGAAATATTAGTTAAATCATTTACTCATTATAAGTATATCATAATTTGCTCGTAATTTATTCGTAAAAATTATTTTCAATTTATAAAATGAGAAAATTAAATTAGGAATGATGTTTATGACTATGACAAGATTAGAACAATTACGAGAAGAAAATGATTTTACCAAAAAGAAAATAGCCGAGATATTAGGTATAAGTGATTCTCTTTATGCTAGATGGGAAAATGGTAAAGAAATAATACCTACAAGAAGAATGTATCAAATTGCTAATTATTACAAAGTAAATATTGATTATTTGATGGGATTAACATCAAATAGAATTACAATAGTTTCTAAAGCTGAAATTGATATTCCTTTAGTTGCTTTAAGAATAACCGAAATAAGAAAAGACTTTGGAGAATCTTTAAGAGAATTTTCAAAACGATTAAATACTTCAAATTCTACTTGGAGTGCTTATGAAACGGGAAAAGTTTTAATACTAGGTGCTTTTCTACTTGAAATATGTAAAATTGAAAACTATTCTGCTGATTGGGTATTAGGTAGATCTAGCGAAAAATATAGACAATAAAAAAAGTGAGAATATGCTAAATTGTTGTAACATATCTCACTTTTTATAAACTTATTTCATATTTACTATCATCTTTTTCTTCTTTGCAAGAGTTAGAAGATTTTAAATAGCTAGGAATATCTACATAATCAAATAATTCATCTTCTTTGGTTGTTTCTTTTGCAATATCATAAATATCTTCTTTGTTAAAATCTTCGTTATCAAAATAGTCTTTAATTTCGTTTGTGGTAGCCTCTTTTGTTTTTTCATTACCAATTTGTAGCAACTCTCTAAAAAAGTGCTTAATAACATTTAAAATAGACTTAATATAGGAAATTAGATTTTTATTTTCTTCTTGTAATTTCTTATTTTTATTTTTTAAAGTTTCAACTTCTTTTTTTATTCTTTTGTTTTCTTTTTGAACAGAAAGATAATTTTTGGAGTAACTATCAACTTCATCAAAAACTTGTTGTAATTTAGGTTGTATTTCCATAACCTTTTTTGTTTCTTTAAAAACATGATTCATAGTATCAAAAGTTTCTTTTTTCACTTTAACATATTCTTTATCAAACATAACATCTTTATTACTTTTCATTTGTTCTTCTAAATTAGTCATAGCATTTTCTAATCTTTCATTCCTAACATTTAAAGTATGATTAAGTTTTCTTGTTATCTTTTTATATTCTCTAATAGGAATACTCTCATTATCACTATGTTTAATTCCTCGTTCTAAATCATAGCCATTATCAGTTAGTCTTTTATGGCATAAGTCTTGTAATTCCGATAAATGAAGTTTATCTCTAATATATTGTTTTTTAGAAATTGTATATCTTTCCGTATTTGTTCTTTTATCATATTTCTTAACTAAAGGTACTACTACACAATGGACATGAGGTGTTTTCTCATCTAAATGTACAACACTATGTAATACTTGCTCTTTTGTATAACCTAAATCCTTATAAACAAAATCCATACAAACTTCTGCCCACTTTTTAATCTCTTCTTTATTCATATCCTTAAAAAATTCATGAGTAGCTGTAAATAAAAGTTCATCAGCAACAACACTTTTAGATTTATCTACCATTTGTTTAAAACTTCTTTTTCTATCTTCTCGTTCCGTTTTCATTCGTTCATCATGTTCCTTTTTATATTCTTTTGTTAGATTATAAAAGCCTTTAACATATTTATCTGCTAAAGGCACTAATTCAATATTATCTTTGGTTAATTCTAACTTAATATCAGGGTTAGACTTATAGGCTTTTTTCTCGCGTTTATTATGTGAACCTATTTGTGCTAAATCATTGAGAGTCATTATTTGTTTACTTTTAAAAATTGCATAATTTAAATCCATTTATCACTTTCCTTTCTTGTAAATTTAAATTTATGATTTCTTATAATTATCTGACAATAATCCATCATTTAAGTCTAAAATGTTAAAATCGATAATACTTATATCATAAATTGATGCCATAATTATTTGATGATTATCAAAATCACGATTAAGTATTTTTATCATATCATTTGTTGAAGTTTCAGAAAGTTCATTAGTTCGAGGAGAATCTATAATAATAGGTAAAATTAAATTATATTTTTCTTTGATAACTTTAATATAGGATAATTTAAAAATAAAAGCCATCTGTGCAAGTACTCTCCCACTTAATCCTTTTAATTTATTTGTTAATACAAATTTAGGATCTTTATCAGAAACAAATTCATAAATACCTAATTCCTTTGCATAATCAATTATAATTTCATAAAATCTATTCAATTGACTATTATTAAATGATAATTTATCTTTTATCTCTTGGTTAACATTATTTCTTTTATTAGTCATTTGCTTTATTATTTTATCGATTTGAGAAACATCAATTCCACTTTTTTCAATAGTTTTTTCCATACTTGTTATTATATCATCCATAGAAAATAAAGTATTTTTTTCATTAATAATTTTTAGCAAAGCTCTATATTTTATTAATAGTTTATCTTCCTCTATTTTATACATATTATCTCTTATTCTTAATAATTTTTGATTACCACCAAAATCTCCCAAATCTGATTTTGTTAGAGTAAATTCTTCACCATTATGATTTATAATCAATCCATAATTTTCAATCATATCAGCAAACTGTTTATTATTAGAAATTACTTCTTGAATTTTTTTCCTATTATTTTTAATTTTTTTTAAATCCATCTCAATATTTTTTTGTTCTTGAAGTAATTCATCCATCGAATTCATATCATATTTTATTAAGGGTTCATCATCTGCAAATTCAGAATTAATATCCATTACATTTTTAAAATATCTATATTTCTTAAGTTCATTATTTATAACCTTTTTCTCATCTAATAAATCAGTTATATCTATATCTGATATACCAGCAATAAATTCCTCAATATTAAATCTATTATTGCCAATTATTTTACCACGATTTAATAGAGTCCATCCTTTTTCTTGATCAATATAATAGACTGCAAGCAAATTATTTATAATAGATATATCTGTTATATCAAAAATTAAAGAATGCATTTCAGTTATTTGCAATGGTAATAAGAAATCATATTTTTTTTCATCAATTATTAATTCAATAATATTTGATTTTCTATATATTTTAATACACTCATTATCTTTGCTTATTGACAACTCAAAATTAATATTATCAAAATCACCTATTCCTTCAGTAGCAGGTATCGAATAGCCCATAGCATATAGAATAAACCTTATTAATGTAGTCTTCCCTTTTGAATTATCTTTGCTATAAATTAAAGTTTTGTCACAAAAGTTGTATTCATATTTTTTTTCATCTAGTTCAACGACAAGTTGACTAATTTTCATAAATTTGCTCCTTTCTTAATTTTAGATATAATACTTTTTTTCTTTAAAATTGCATAACTTATGATTTGAGCAATGTAAACATCAAATTTATTATTTTCATTTATATCAGAATCTGATTCCAAGTTTTCACTAAAGAAATAATTATATAATTTTATTCTTTCTCTTTTTACAAATTCATTAATAGATATATTCTCTTTTTGAGTAATTCCATTAAATAGAGAATAAACTTTAGAATAATTTTCATAATTGTTAATTTTTTGATCGATATAATTCTGATATTTTTGATATGCTTCATAAGAGTCAGTTTCTTCTATACCAATATTTAAATTATCATTAGATAAATCCATAGAATCCAAATCTAATAAAATTAGCCAATTGCAAAACTCTTTTTTAGTAATTTTTATACTTGTATCAAGTGTAGCACTATTATCCAAAAATTTAGACTCATAATAATTAATGATAGTTTTATGACGATTAACTAAAGTTTCACTCATAAGTGAAAAAACTTCTTTTGCCTCTTCAAAAATGTATTTATGTCTTTGTTCAGAAAATTCTCCAAAAAAAGGGATTTTCATTATAACTAATTTATCCTTATTAATATCATAATTTTTATTATCCTTTACATTCTTTTCAATTTGATGATCTATTTTTTTCTTAGAATTAGGAGATAATTCATTATACTTTTTTATGGTTATACTATTTTCATCAAACTCATTTGGAGTTGAGTTCAAGGGATTTAACATATTAGAAGTATAAAATAAATATTTAACTTTAGAATCATCTGCTGCTGCTAAACTTTGCAATGCTTTTCCTAATTTCGCCGAGTTATTACTATTGTCATATAAATCTTTAGTTTGAGACTTTGCTTGTATCATAAATTTACTTTTATCAGTTAATACTACTTCAACATCCTCTTTTTTTCCTTCAACTCGAATATTATCTATTTCTTTTAAATAATGTAACATAAAATAGATTGCAACATTTAATTGAAACTGGAATCCAAAAGTTGTAGAAGAGGCATTACGATTTACATCATCCATACTAATTCACTCCTAAAACAATACGGCTATTATAACACAATTCTAAATTTGTTGTTATTTTTCTATGATAAAAAAAGATACTTATCTAACAAAGTACCTTAACTTATAGATTTATCGTTTACCACAACATATTTTTGTTGGGGAACAAAAACTTAGGGTGACATTATGCAATACTTTATTTAAAAATGATCTCTGCACTTTACTGTACTATTTTTTTGCTTATTTACTAGGATATTTTTACTTTTACTACATTTTTTACTGCATTTTACTACATTTTTACTGCATTTTTATTTTATTATCCATTTAGGGGTTTTGTCTGTTCCAATATTCACTATTTTTCCTTCTTCACGCAACTTGCCTAAAAGATAACGTACTTTATTATCTAATTGTGCAGAAGATAAGTTACTAGGAAGTTTAGGTTTAATTAAATCATTAATTTCTTGTCTACTAGCACTCCCAAATTTTTTTATATAAGTTATTATATAATCCATATAATAAGCATTATCCAAACCTGTATTTTCAATATAATCTACTTTCTTATTCGTTATCTTTGCAATATCTGATGAAATATAAATATTTGGATACCTACCTTCAATTAAATCATCCTTCTTTAAATAGTCACTTTGTTCTTTAGTTATAGAGAATGACTTTTGAACTCTATCTAATAATATGACTTTATCTATATCAAGATTAGTTTTTTCAAATAATATTTTACTATAATTCTCATCTATTATTTTCCCGTATAATGTAACTTTTACTCGTGTTTCCTCACTTAAATCATAATCTGGTAACGGAAAATACTTTTTCTTTTGAATATTATAGATTCTTCTTATTCCACTTCCAACTGTATCAATCATATTTAAATTCACCATTGCACTTGCAAGAAACTGATTTCGATAATAAGGAGATGAATAACCATCTTTTAAAACATTCTCTATTTTTTGTGGAATAAAATTGCCTTCATTTGTAATAATTAACTTATCTTTAAATTCCATTACATTTATAATACCTTTTAATCTGTAATCTTGATGAACAATACAATTATTTATTAACTCACGAAGTATATAATTATCATATTGATCAACTTCATTAGGAAATAATGTATTCTCATTCACCATATATCTATATCTTAAATTTCTAATTTTATTCTTCATTTTTTCAACATTAATAATAAAAGGAATCCCAAAATGCTCATAATCAATCACATTAATTTCATCGTATAATTTCCAAGTCATACGAGCATTATAACCATTCATCAAATAATCATCATCATTTTTACCTAATAACAACATAGCAGCATAAGTAATTTTTCCATCAATCGTTACTTTTGCTTTATTTAGGAAATCTACATCTGATAAACTATCTATTTCATTTGCTATTGGTGTACCTTTATATTTCCTTTTAAATTGAGTACGTGCCTCTTTAATAGCTGCTACATCCAAATTATCAATAGTAGCGCCTTCAATAATTCCTCTTGACCAATCATAATTTGCCGTTGCTTTAATTTGTTCAATCTTATTTAAAGCCAAAGGTACTAATGATTCACCATTTCTTCCATAAGGAAAGCCCTTCCAATTAATAGGAGTTCCAGATGCAGCAGGGACTTGAAACATAACAACTCTATTTTCATCAATTTTAATAGAATACACCTCAATAAAAGTTATATTATCAGTAGTATTATCAGAGATTTGTTTTTTAACATTATTGAAATTATCCTCATAACAATACTTAGTGTTAATAAACTCATGAGTTTTATCATCAATTCCAAAAACTATCCAACCATATTGTTTATTTTTTAAAGTAGCTTCATTTCCAATAGCAGAAAAATACTTTCCTAATTTATCTATATCAAAATCATTTTCTGCTCTTTTAAATTCTACACATTCATTCTCTTCGTTCTTAATAAGCTCTAACACGATTTCTTTTAATTCTTCATAAGTTTTATTCAAAAGTATCTCACCTCTTAAATCAATTGTAACATACATTTTAAAAATATTTGTCTCATTTTAAATTTTAAATTTATACATCAATTATTTCATATCCCATTTTCTCATAAGTCTTTTTTCTTTTTAAAAACATATTCCGTGTTTTGGGAAAATTGTCATCAACATAATCATAAATCAATATCTCTTTTTTATTTTCATTTTTTCTATGTAACCTTCCTGCATACTGAGTAACTCTTGTTTCACCTGAAATTGGCATAGTTAAAAAAAGGACATCTAATTTTGAATCATCAAAACCTTCTCCCATATAAGAACCAGTTGCAACAATAATTTTATTCTCATTATTTTCATTTAACTTATTTGTTAAATCATCATAATTTTTAAGAATTTTCTTTCCTATTCCGCCATGATATTTAAATACATTATTAGTAGATTTATTTAATTTTTCATAGATGTACTCCAAATGCTCTAGTCTTTCAGTTAAAACTAGTATGTTCTTCCCATTATTATATTCATTATTTATATCTCTTATAATTTTCTCACTTCTTAAAATATCTTTAGCAATAAAATCATTAATTTCGTTTAACTCATAATTATCTATCTTTGAATCAACAAAACTTAAATGACTATGTTTAACCATCACTTTCATAGGAATATTTAATTGTTTATTAAATTTCAAAGCATCTACCTTATACCTGATATCACCACATTGCATTTTTATAATAGGGGTATGCCCATTTTCTCTTTCAGGAGTTGCTGATATTCCGTAAATATATTTAGAATTTCCAGTATTGATTGCTTGTTCAAATGTATAAGCAGCCGTATGATGACATTCATCTATAATAATCATTCCATAATTCTTCGTAATATCTAAAACATCCCCATTATTCCAAATGGACTTAATACTAGCAACATCAATAACATTAGTTATATTCTTTTTCTTGCCACTTATTTCTCCTACTTCTTCAACATCTAAAAATTCTTTTATTCTCTCTTTCCATTGTGTAAGCAATTGAAGTTTATTAACTAGAATTAAAGTATTCACTTTACGTTCCTCTATTAGTCTGCATCCTATTACTGTTTTACCAAAAGCTGTTGGTGCACATAATATTCCATTATCATATTTAAGCATCTTATTTAAAGTCAATTGTTGTTCTTCTCGTAATTGTCCTTTAAAATTGATTTCTATTTTATTTCCTTTAAATCGTTTATCTACCGTTTCAATCCTTACATCATTAGTTTCACATAAACTAACTAAATACTCAAATGTCCCTCTAGGTAACTTTAAATATTTATCATCTTCTTTACTACAATCAATGACCATAGGAATATTATAAACTGACATTCTCATTCTTTGCTTTTTATAAAACTCAGGATTTGCAAATGTAGCTAGTCTCCTAAAACAATTCTTAACACTGGCAGACAAATCAGCTTTATCAATATAAACCATATCATCTAAAATAACTTTTATTTCTTTTGGAAATTTAAAATCGTTCTTCTTTTTATTTTTTACATCTTTTTTCATATCAAAATCTTCATGACCAATATCTATTGTGGCATTAGACAAATCGTGAATCGTCAAAAATACTTCTTCTTCATTTAATTTCCTTAAACTAGATAAATAATCCCATTGATTCTCTATTTTCATAAAATTTCTATCAATAAATATAGAATTTTCATATTTTATTGGTTCATTTTGAAAAGGCAATGCAATTAAATTACCATAACCACCTTTAGGTAAAAAATCTTGATTTGGAAACATCCTATCAAAGGAATCAATTTTTAAACTATCTCTTATTTCCATTGTCTTAGATAATAATAAACTTCCTAACTTTCGAGCCGTGATAGCCTTTATTTTATCTTTAAAAAATAACCAACAATGAATGCCTTTTCCAGATCTGCTTCTTTCAATAGCAATCGGAATATTATAATCGTCACAAATTTTAGCAAAGGCTAAAACATCTTCTTTAACATGGTTTTCATTTTTTTTATCATCAAAATCAAAAGCTATAAAATAACAAGTCTCATCTTCAAGCATAGGATATATTCCTATCGTTTTATTATCATAAATATGATTTTTTATAGTATCTTTAGATATTGGCTTATTTTCTCTATATTGACAAGCCTTACAAAGCTTACCCATTGTCTTATTACAAACACCCTTTTTCCACTCATTCACACAAGCAGGTATATAGTATTTAACATTTGGATTATTATTGTTAATAGATAAATAAGGATAAACATCATCTCTTCCTTTAAAATAATCCATAAATATTTCCAATTTTTGTTCAAGAGTAAAAGTACTTTTTTCTTTATTGGAATCATTAATCAATTTTTGTTTTAAAACATTAATTTCATATTGCAACTTCTTTATTTGTTCTTCTTTTTCTTTTATTAAATTAGAAATGTCTTCGCTAGTCATTATAACAACCTCCTAAAAATTTTTTACATATTATAAACTATTTTCTCGTTAATTCCAAATTTTTCCATAATAAAAGATACTTCATTAACAAAGTACCTTAACTTATAGATTTATCGTTTACCACAACATATTATTCTTGGGGAACAAAAACTTAGGGTGTCCTGGATCTATCACAATTTTTTTCGCCATACAGAATTCCTCCTCAAAATATATTATGTAAAATAAAAAAGAACGGAACTAGTCCCTAATAATTTATATTTATTATTTCTATCACTTCATTATAAATTTCATTAAATCACTTTAAATCATCATGTTATAAACAAAATAATAAATTTCCAACTTTTCTTAAATAAAAAATGCATACTCTCTAACACTACACCAAATAAAAACCTCATAATCGAAATTATGAGATTTAAAAGAAAATAAATTAACGCTTACTAAATTGTGGAGCTCTACGTGCTTTTTTAAGTCCAGGTTTCTTACGTTCTTTAACTCTTGGATCTCTAGTAACAAATCCAGCAGTCTTTAATATTTTACGATAAGAATCATCGCTTGATTGATCAGAATTTGCATCAAATAAAACTAACGCTCTAGTAATACCTAAACGAATAGCTCCAGTTTGACCAGAAAATCCGCCACCTTTAACAGTTACATCAACATCAAACTTATTTTCATTATTCGTCATAGTTAAAGGTTGTTTTAAGTCCATTACAAGTGTTTGATAAGGCATATATTCATTTACATCTACCCCATTAATTGTTATAATTCCAGTTCCACTTGTTAAACGTACTTGAGCACTAGAACGTTTTCTACGTCCTGTTGCAGACCAACATTGTTTTTTTGTAGCCATAATACCCTCCTAATCAACTTTCATTTCTATTGGTTTTTGAGCTTCATGTTTATGATTAGTATCTTTATAAACAAATAATTTCTTACCCATGGCTCTTCCAAGTCTTCCATGAGGCAACATACCTTTAATCGCTCTTTCCAACATTTCTTCAGGATAACTCTCAATCATCGTCTTAGCATTTCTTTCTCTAAGACCTCCTGGGTATCCACTATGATTATAATACATCTTATCGTTCAACTTATTACCAGTTAATTTAACCTTAGAAGCATTAATAACAATTACATAATCACCACAATCAACATGAGGTGTATAAGTAACTTTATGTTTGCCTCTTAAAATTGTCGCCACTTTAGTAGCAATTCGACCTAAATTCTTTCCTTCAGCATCGATAACATACCATTTACGTTCAATATTTTCTTTTTTTTGCATGAATGTTTTCATGAAATCTTTTCCTTTCATAAGTTATCCATCATACAAAACTTTCCCACAGTTTTGCACTTCATAACAAATAAAATGTACCAATCAAAATTATATGCAAGAAATGCCTAAAAGTCAAACAAAAACAGATATTTTGACTCAATTTCAGTATATTATTTAACTTGAACGTTTATATTCCTCTTCTAATGCTTTATATTTTTCTGATTCACTAACCAAACGAAGCATTTCACGCGCAAACTTCAGATAATTTTTTGAAAATACAACAACATTTAAAACCATATAATAGTCTTCTTTAGGTAATTTATCTAAATCGTTTAAATGTTGATATATAAAATAAAGAGTATCACCCAAAATCTCTGAAAAACTTATCCCTTTCCCTTCAACACTTAATTTGTATAAACTTATTTGACATAAAGTAGTATAATAACTATTTAATTCAGCTGAAAAATCATTCATACTCCACTTCCTCTAAATACAATCCTCTAGCTGGTGCACATCTTAATTGATAATCAAAATCTACATCCTCTAACATTCTCTTAATTAAGATTATATCACACTTTCCCTCATTATAGTCAAGCATAGCGCCTACAAGATTTCTAATCATATATCGATAAAAACTTTTTCCTACAAAAACAATAGAAAATTCATCATTTAATTCCTGAAACTCAATTCGATCAATCCTTCCATTAAAATGCTGACGTGTTCCAGAAACAAAATTATGAAAATCATGTTTTCCTATAAATAAATCGGCACATTCCCTTAACTTAGTCAAATCCAAGTTTTTTTCATAAAAATAATAATAACGCCATTGAAAAGGTGTTAACATTCCTTTATTTATTTTATAAATATATTTTTTTCTTTTTACCGAAAAACGAGCATGAAAATCCATACTTACCTTTTTACAATCCAATATCAATATAAACGGCGATACAATTCGATTCAACGCTTTTAAAAGACGCTCCTCTGGTATCATTGCCTCCAAATCAAAATGTGCACACTGCCCTAGCGCATGCACACCAACATCTGTTCTTCCAGCTCCTTTAATAAAAACATTCTTTTTATTAATAATACTTAAAGCCTTTTCAAGTTCACCTTGTACAGTTAATTGATCTTTTTGTCTTTGAAAACCATAAAAAGCACTACCATCATAACTAAACTTTATAAAATACCGCATATAAAACTCCCAAATAAAAAATTAATTCTTACTATCAGGAAGTTTAATGATGATTTCATTTGGATAAGAATATAAATACTTTTCTCTAGCGTACCTTGCTACATAATTACTATCCTGAAGTTTTGTAATCTCTGACTGTAATGATTCTTCTTCTCTTAGTAAATAATTATATCTTTCACTTAAAACAGCCACTTCATTTTTATTACTAATAATCTGACACAAATCATTAAACACACTTGTTATAATTACCCCTACTAAAAGAAGAATGATACTTGCTAAAAAAGTTAAACGTCTTTTGGTTTTTTTAGTAATTTTTTTATTCATAACATCCTCCTACTTTATCTATGAATTATACCATTTTCCAAAAGAACTTTCAATTTATAATCTTTTTTATGACATAATTTACATCAATTTTGACAAATTCATTCTTTTTATCTAAAAATGAAGAATAGAAATCAATTACTTTCTTCAAAAGATTTTATCTTCTATTTTATTCAAGAAGTTTATTTCTTAAATTTTTGAAGCATCATTTTAGTCAATTTATAAATTCTTTTATAATAAAAACAAGATAAAAGAAAACCAATGCCCATTACCAACAAAAAATAGACATGAATGACACCATAATTGACCCTATACATTAACAAAACATATAAAAGTGCTACATCAACTACATAAACAAATGTAATCAAATATTTTATAAAAATCGAATGTTTTTTTATTAATTTATAATTTAATAAACTGGTTAAATACAAAAATACACCAAATAAAAAAGAAAATAAAAAGGAAATCAATTGTATTTTATAATTCATTACTTAAATAATTTATTAAAAAAACTTTCTTTATCTTCTTTTTTATCACCATCTAAATAAGTAAAACTATTTATTTTTCCTTTTATTTTCACATTTCCATCATGGGTATCCAATCTAAGAATCTCTAAACCACTTCCTTTAATTAAAATAATTCCCATATTACTCTCTAATAAAAACTCTTCATTATCAAAACTAGAAATTTTTTTTATTCCTGTTAAAAAGATTTCTCTTCGATCACTAATTTTGATTTCATGACCACCTAATATTATTGTATCCATTTCTTTATCCATTTTCTATATTCCTTCCTAATAAAGAATATGTAAAAAAATAATTTATATTCTTAATAAATTTTATAAAAACAAAAAAAGCCTATTGGCTTATTTCTTCACTTTTCTCTCTTTCTTTATAGTTCATAACCTAAACTAATAGGCAAGCACCACACGGAAACTGTCGCCACTACCGGTACCACCAATAGAACCGATGAAACTGAAGACTCCCGCACCAGACGCACTATTATAGTAGCCCCCACGACCGAACCACGGACCGCTCGAGCCAACATAGCTCGCATAGTCATCGTTCCAACCTTTTGTTTCTGCGGTGGCATCGCCT
>CAOKAG010000031.1 GCA_948466395.1 uncultured Mycoplasmatota bacterium | reverse complement strand
TTTTGTTATGTTTGATGTTATTTAGTATTATTTAGTCCAGAAAATGAAATTTGTGACTTTCATTCGTCCCCAAACAAAAAGTTAACTATTAACCAGTTAAATTTATCGTTTAGGGACGAATTTAAAGACTATTGGGGACGAATAAATTGGCTGAGAGTTATCATAATAGTTATGAACGGAGGTCACAAATTGTTCAAATTAGTATCAAAATATGAACCAAGTGGAGACCAACCACTTGCCATTAAAAAGTTAGTAGAAGGAATTAAAAATGGCCGAAAAGAACAGGTTTTACTAGGATCTACAGGAACTGGGAATACTTTTACGATTGCAAACGTAATCGCAAAAACGAACAAACCTACACTCGTTTTAGCACACAACAAAACTCTCGCTGGTCAGTTATATGCAGAACTCAAGGAGATATTCCCTGAGAATCACGTCGAGTATTTTGTTTCTTATTATGACGTTTGTCCAAATTCTGTATTATTTAGTGTTATTTAATGTTGATAAGTCTAGAAAATATGGATAAAATAGCATTAGATGAACTAAATAATACTAAACAAAAAAATAAAATTTGTGACTTTTTATTTAAGGAATTCGTCCTTATCATTTTCAAAGCAATCGTATAATCAAATATAAAAATTCATGATATAATATAAACGTTGAGGGGGATTATAAAAATGAATGAAATGGAAACGTATAATGAAAAAACATTTGAAAATATTAAACATATTGATTCAATTGGTAATGAATATTGGCTAGCACGTGAATTACAAGTTGTTTTAAATTACAAAGAATGGCGAAAGTTTGAGGGTGTTATTAATAAAGCTAAAAATGCTTGTATCAATAGTAATGTTAATATGACAGATCATTTTGTCGACACTGACAAAACGATAAAAATGCCTAAAGGCGCTTCAAAGTTAATTAATGATTATGAGTTATCAAGATATGCCTGTTATTTAATTGCCCAAAATGGAGACTCTAGGAAAGAAAGTATAGCTCTTGCTCAAACATACTTTGCTATCCAGACAAGAAAACAAGAGTTAACTGAAAAAGAATATAGTGAATTAACTGAAGATGAAAAGAGGTTTTATCAAAGAAGTTTAACTAAAAAAGGGAATTATTCTTTAAATCAAGCTGCTAAGAAAGCAGGAGTTAAAAATTTTGATAAATTTCATAATGCTGGCTATAAAGGCTTATATAATGGTGAAACAGCTAACGATATCGCTAAAAGAAAAGGATTAAGATATCGAGAAGATATTTTAGATAATATGGGAAGCGATGAGTTAATTGCTAATTTATTTAGAATTTCTCAAACTGAACAAAAATTAAAAAGAGATAATATTAATAGTGAAAAAGAGGCAAATCAAACTCATTATACTATAGGAAAAAATATTAGAGAGGTAATTGCTAAAAATGGTGGAACAATGCCCGAGAAATTACCAACACCTAAAAAATCATTAAAAGAATTAGAAAAAGAAAATAAGAATAAACTTATAAACAACGTCAAAAATAAATAAAGAAACTGAAAGTTGTTAAATAATCTATAAAATGTGTGGAGTATAAAATTAGTTTCAATACAAAATAAAAATTAAGGAGTAATAGTAAATGAATAATAAATTAAGTTATAATCAAAATACTATAAAAATAGAAGAAAATGATTTAGGCGTTTTATATTATGAATTAGGTACAGGTGTAGAAGGAACGGTTTATAAGTATAGTGATAACAAAGTAATCAAAGTATTAAATAGAGAAGAGGTATCAATAGATACAATAATATATAGAGTAAACTATTTCATAAATATAAAAGTCAAAAATGTTGTTTTTCCCGAAGATTTAGTATATAATTCTAAAAATGAAGTCATAGGGTACTCTATGAAATTAATTATACCTAATGAATACAAATCATTTTTTAATTTGTACGAATGTAAAGATAACAAAAAATTTATTAATTATTTCGAGCGTATTCAAGAAACTATGAAAGAATTGCATAAAAAGAATATCTTTATTGGTGACTTTAATCCTAATAATATTATGATAGATAATGATAATAATCCAGTATTTATAGATACTATTAATTATGCTACACCAGAGTTTAGTTTTTTATTAGAGCCTTATAATTCAATGATTTATGAAAAAGTATTTAAAAGAAAATGTTCATTGTTAGATAATGACAAATTTATGTTTGCATTTTTACTATTAAGCTTTTTTGTATCCTTTAATGATTTAGAAAAAGCTATAAAAAATCCTGACTACTTTAAAAAAATAATTAATGATTTAGATATAAGTTCATTATCTAAAAGTACATTAAATAAAATATTTTCGCAAAATGATGAAAAGGAGTATATTGATATTGTGTTAAATGATTTAAGAAAGAGTAAGCAAACAAAATATGATAATAAGTTTGGTAAAATAATTCAAATAATATTTAATTAATCAAGTAGAAAATTCTACTAGTTCAGCTTATAGAAAATGAAATTTGTGACTTTGATTCGTCCCCAAGCAAAAAGTTGACTATTAACCAACCAAAATTATCATTCGGGGACGAATTTAAAGAATATTGGGGACGAATAAATTGGCTGAGAGTTATCAAAATAATAATGAACGGAGGTCACAAAATGTTTAAATTAGTATCAAAATATGAGCCAAGTGGAGACCAACCACTTGCCATTGAAAAATTAGTAGAAGGAATACAAAATGGCAAGAAAGAACAGGTTTTACTGGGTGCTACGGGAACTGGGAAGACATTTACGATTGCAAACGTAATAGCGAAAACGAATAAACCTACACTCGTTTTGGCACATAATAAAACACTTGCAGGACAACTCTATGCGGAACTCAAGGAGATATTCCCTGAGAATCACGTAGAGTATTTTGTAAGTTATTACGATTATTATCAACCTGAAGCCTATGTTCCTTCAAGTGATACCTACATAGAAAAAGATTCTTCTATCAATGATGAAATCGATGAACTTCGTCATGCAGCCACTTCTTCTTTAATTAATAATCAAGACACAATCGTAGTTTCAAGTGTTTCTTGTATTTATGGTATTGGAGAAAAAGAAGAATACATAAATAAAATGTTAATACTAAACATTGGAGACACCATCAAAAGAAACGACGTCATTAATAAACTGGTAGACATGACTTACGAAAGAAGTGATTTAGATTTTCATCGAGGAACCTTTCGTGTAAGAGGAGACATCATTGATATTATCCCTGTTAATGAACACGCTAACGGAATAAGAATAGAACTTTTTGGAGATGAAGTAGACAAAATTTATAGTTTCGATCCAGTAACTGGTGCCATTATTCAAAATAAAAAAAGCATTACGATTTCTCCCGCAAGCCATTTTGTTACGAGTGATGAAAAAATGGAAAAAGCCATAAAAAGAATTGAAAGTGAACTGGAAAGTCGATTAGAAGAATTAAAAAGTCAGAACAAATTACTTGAAGAACAAAGATTAAGAGAAAGAACGCTGTACGATTTAGAAATGTTAAAAGAAACAGGATTTTGTTCTGGAGTTGAAAACTATTCTAGGCATCTAGCCTTAAGAGAAGAAGGGGAAACGCCTACTTGTTTAATTGATTTCTTTCCTAAAGATTTTTTATTAGTCGTTGATGAATCCCATGTAACACTGCCACAAGTACGAGGCATGTATAATGGCGACAGAATGCGAAAGCAAACACTGGTTGATTATGGATTTCGTCTTCCCAGTGCTCTAGACAATCGTCCCTTAAAATACGAAGAATTTGAAGATAAAATTAATCAAGCCATTTACGTATCCGCTACGCCAGGAGATTATGAATTAGAAAAAACGAAACATGAAACCGTAGAGCAAATCATTCGTCCAACAGGACTACTTGACCCTTTAATTGAAATTCGCCCGACAGAAGGTCAAATAGATGACATCATTAATGAAATAAACAAAAGAAAAGAAAAGAATGAGCGTGTTTTAATAACGACACTGACGATAAGAATGAGTGAAGAACTAACCAATTATTTAAAAGAAATGAATATAAAAGTAGCTTATCTACACAGCGAAATTAAAACACTTGAAAGGCTTAAAATCATTAATGAACTACGAATGGGTGTTTACGATTGTGTCGTGGGAATTAACCTATTAAGAGAAGGAATAGACATACCAGAAGTCAGTTTGATTTGTATATTAGATGCCGATAAACAAGGTTTTTTAAGAAGCAGTAGAAGTTTAATTCAAACCATTGGAAGAGCCGCAAGAAACAGTAATGGAGAAGTCATTATGTACGCCGATAACTTAAGTGAAGCGATGGATATGGCTATAAAAGAAACTGAAAGAAGAAGAAAGATTCAAGAACAATACAACAAAGAACACAATATCACACCAAAAACCATTCAAAAAGAAATTAAAGAAGTGGTAACCAATATTGCTGATGACAAAACGTCAAAAAATAAAGAAAAAATGAGCAAAAAAGAAAAAGAGAATCTCATGCTAAAAATAGAAATGGAAATGAAAGAAGCTGCAAAAAATCTTGACTTTGAAAGAGCGATGGAATTACGCAATATTTTATTTGAAATGAAAAGTGAATAAACACATCTTAATGATGTTTTTTTCTTATTTTGACAATTTCTTTTTCTTAACTAAAGTGTAATTGGCATAGAGAGCTTTGGCTATCCATTAGGGATTCGGTATTACCAAAAGGTATCATTATTATTTTCATAGGCCTTCAGATGGTTTATCTTAAAGAAACTAGTTTCCTAGAACTCTACCTTAATAATAACTTCATTTTATATAAAATTGAAAGGAATTTTAGCTTATTATAAAACAAAAAACAAATACCAGTAAAATTCATACTAAATATAAGAAATGGACACTACTTAACCAGATAGTCAAAAAAATAAATGGTGATATTTCAAATTTTGATTATCATGATTAGGCAAGAATGTAAACATCTTTTAAAAGATATAAGACCCTAATATTTCGTTAGATTCCATTTTTTAATATAATGTATTTTCATTTATAGGGTATTATTGTATACTAAATATAAGTTAAGGTAGGTGTGTCATAGGATGAATTTTTTTAGAAAAGTTAAAGTTAAAAAACTTTACAAAAATAATTCTATTTGGGCACTCGAAGAATTTGAAAAAATGTTAGATTCTAGAAAAATAAGTTTTGATAATGAAAATATTCAAAATTATTATATACAAATGAAAATTTCAAGTTTTCAAAAATTCTATAAAGAACGAGGTGTTTCTCCATTTACCATTTTTATCGATTTAACTAATAGAAGTATTCCCATAGAAAGGATTTTAGAAGAACAGGATTTGATAGAGGAAATAATTCATTTTTTTGCTGAACACATAAATCGATCAATACCAACTCGTGATGTAGATATTCCAGACCATTTAATTCATTCTGTACGTGTTTTAAATGAAATAATAAAAGTTCCAAAGTTTAAAGAAAAATTAATGCAATCTTCAGATTTTCAAACTTACACTGAATTGTTTTTACAAAGAAATTTCACTCTTTTAAATAATGATAAATTATTAATTTATAAAGAATGTATTTCCTTTTTTTTAAAAATGGGATATGTGCCTTTTAAAAATGAATCGGAATTAATAGACTTAGTTAAGTACTCTAAAACAGTTGCAAAACAAGATTATTATAATACTTTATCATTAATTGATGAAAATATAACTAATAAAATCTACCATCTAAGATTTAATTATTTAAAGAATTATTATTTGAATCTCAAAAGCAGAATGGACGTGTTTGAAATTTCAAAATCTTTACCATTTTCTTTAGAAGACTCATTTGTTACTTATTGGAAAAATTCAACAGATTTGTTAGAAACAGATAGTATGGAATTTGTCTTTCAAAAAGTAAATAGCGCTTGTAGGGAAAGTGGAAAAATCTTTCCAGACTTTTTTGGACAACTATTTACAAAAGACATACCCAACACATCGTTTGTTAATGATTTCTTGGCTAAAAAATATATACCTAAATTATTAAAGGATTCTAAGAAAATAGAAGACCCAATATATAAATTTCTAATGAACAATATAGATAAAGTTCAAGGTTGCAATAAAGGATTTATTATCATGTTAAAAAGAGTAGAAAAGATACAAGATAAAATCATAAAATATCATTTTTTTTTGGAAGTTAACTCTTATTCCGATATTGAAAACTATTTTGATGAAAATGGATTTACGCCCTCTTTTTATGAAAAAATAAAATTTTCTAGATATATTGATTTTTTACCTTATTTAGAACCTGACTGGGAAAAAAATTATACGCCTTCTGAAGCTCAGTATATAAAATTTTCTTTAAAGTTTCCAGGTGTCTTATGGCAATCTATTTTTCAAGAAACAGATAAATACTTTGATGCAAATGGTCCTACTAAAGAATTCTATGATTATTTTAGTTGGCATGATGATAGAAAGATCTATAAAATCCTCCCTGAATTAGATTCTAATTGGCAAAGCCATTATAGCGAATATCAAGTCCGTTTTATAAATTTTGTTAACAATAATCCAGAATACGCTAATGATATCATCAATTATGGCAAATATTCTTGGGTTCTTTTTGGTAAAAAAATTGAGGATGATTATATAATAGATTTATTAAATCATTTTAAAGATTGTAAACTATTTGAAAGTTTTTTAAAATTTTTAAACTGTAACGGTATATTGATTAAAGATGATTTTAGTCAAGAAATAATTCATTTAATTGATTCTAAGCCCAATATAGAAAAAACAATTTTAACTCTTTTTGAAGTTAGCCTATCAAAAGATAAAGTATATTTATTTTTTGAAAAATTAGATGGGCAAGAAACTTTCTTATTAGATTGTTGTCAATCTTTAACTTTAACAGAAGACAAAGAAAGTTTTATTAAGATGATTTTCAAAAAAGGGCAGTCTATTTTTGAAACAAAGGAGTGGCTTTTATTTCTAAAATATGTTCAAAAGCAGCCAGAATATCGATTATTTTTATCTTATTTAGTCTTATTTGACCATTTAGAATACTTTTTTGATTCTTTTTCAGAAGAAGAGCGTATTTCTTTATTAAATTTTTGTAGTCATTTTAAGAATACTTGTTTAATTCGTTTTATTATAAAAATGATTGATGAAGACAAAGAAATTTTAAAAGACTCTGCCTTTTTAAAGTTTCAATCCTTCATACAAAAAAATCCTAAATATGAAGATATACTATCTGAATTGATAGATAAAGAAAATTATGAGAAAGATTTTTTAGAATTATTTGAATCTAATTTGGAGGAAAATATAACGTTTTGTTTAGACCAACTTTTAAATATTTCAAATTCAAAACTAAAAATTTTTATTTTGAAAAAACTAATACAAAAAGGTGTTTTTTCTAAAGAATATGTTTTGTCAATCTACAATTTATATTTAGTAGTCCATTTTTCAAATGCAAACGAAATTCTAACTTGTGAAAATTCCATTTTTGATATTATCATTAAGCAAGATAATCCAGTAAAAACATTTAGTCAAATAGAAAGCATATTTTTAAAAAATAATCTTCCTTATATTGGAAAAGTATTTTCAGTATTTAAACTTTTGCATCCCAATTATGATTTTAATTTTTCTGAATATTCTAAAATTTCTCCAATGTTAAAAAGAATTCCTTTAAATTTAAAGCATACAAACATTTGGGGAGAAAATGCTTGGAGAGATATTATTATTTTCTCTGATTTAGTAAAATCAGCATTAGGTTCTAATAATAAATCTATTAAAGATTATATAGAAAACTTAGAAAAGGGGAATGAATTATTTTTAAATTTATCTTCAGGAAACATAGCTTTAGAAAAACTAAATAATAACGAATTAGAATCACTACACATTTATACCAATCATTTAAATACTTTATACAATAATACGTTGCAAGGAAAAAAGGAAAATAATATTTTAATGGGAGATAGAACAAAAGATATCGAAAAATTAATTCAAATATTTTCTTCAAATGGTAAACTTTCTTACGATTTACCAGATAGAATTATAAAAATGTATTTTCACTTTGCCGGATTTAATACCTTAAATGAAGTCAAAAATTATATGAACAAGAAATTAGTAAAAGCCGAACAAAGAAATAGAAAATTTTCGGAACAAAAACTAACGATAGAAGTTGGAGACTTTATAAAAGGAATTGGAAAAATTGATTATTTACATAATATCTTACAAAATGGAAGTTTAGCAGTAGAATATCTAGGCGCAAGCGCTAGTAATGATCGTACACCGTTAGACACAGATTTATCTAGAATTCTAGAATTAAAAGAGTATACAATAGAAATGATTAATAAAACACCATCATCTAATTTTGGTCCTATCTTTTTTCTTTTAAAGAATGATGAACGTTTCTTAATCACTCGTGAAAATCAAAATGAAGAAAAGAATTGTAATTTATATGATCCCTCAAAAATAGAGATTTTTAAGACTTTAGCAGACAATCATTATAGTATTCGTACAGGTTTTGCGTCCAGCGAAATCAATGCAATTATGATGGGTGAATACGATAAAAGAGTAGGTTTAGAAATAGCGATGAATGGCTTTTATATTCCAGTGTTTAATTTTGAGAAAAAGATTGTTTTTACTCCAAAAGAGTATGATGATTTAAGAAGTAAGATGAACGGATTATCTTATTATAATCAAGAAAAATATAATTTTTCAGAAGAAATTGCTCTAATTAAAGTAGATTCTATTTTAGAAGAACAAGAAAGGGAAAAGCCAACCGTAGAATCTTATAGAAGCACGATATATAAAGAAGTTGCAAAAGCTTTACAAAAGTATGGTTTAACTTTAAAAAATAGAATGAGTAACGATTTAAGTAATGGTATAGTTGAACTTATAGACACAGGATCTACAAGTAGAAGCACTTTTGTTCCAGGAGACATCGATTTTGATTTTGTAATGCGCTTAGACCGAGAAATTTTATTAAATGATGAAAAGTTAATAAATTTAAAAAATGACTTATTACAAGCATTTCATCAAAAAGATAGTAAAGATGTTATCGATGGGAATTTTAGATTAAAAAAAGCTTATGTAGATGGCATTCCAAATTCTCTAAAAATTGATATTACTTTCTTACAGAGAACCGATAAAGTAGATTATTCTACTGATTTAGTTATCCAAGATTATTTAAATACAATAAAAAAACAGGATGAAAGTAAATATAATCAAATTGTTGGAAACATAGTGATAGCTAAAAAAGTATTTAAAGAAGCAGGATGTTATAAGGCTCGCCGAAGCGATTCTACACAAGGTGGATTAGGTGGAGTGGGAATAGAAAACTTTATCTTACAAAATGGTGGATCTTTTATTACAGCCACTAAGAATTTTCTGGAAGTAGCAAATGGTAAGAATTTTGAAGAATTTAAAAAAGAATATTGCATATGGGATTTTGGTAATAATTTTCTAGCAGAATCAAGAGGAAGCTATCCCCACGATAATTTTGTTGATGATAATATGAGTGAATTAGGTTATGAAAAGATGAAAAAAGCTTTAAAAAATTTTTTGTTTACTTTATTTAAAGAAGAATGTTTTGAAGAAATTTCTTTAAGTCGTTAAAAAATGGCCTTCTAATCCAGTTTCTAAGTCTTTAAAAGTAAACGGAAAGTAAAAAACGTATTTATTTTTTTAATGGTACAAAAATAACTGGAGATTGCTTAATTTCTCCTTAATTCATCAAAGTGTAGTACTTTATTAAATTATTTTTTAAAATAAATTTTGTATTATTATAAATTTGTGCTATACTAACAACGATTAAAAGGAAGGGAGTTTATATGGAAAAAACTTATATTTTTGGTCATCAAAAACCAGATTCAGATAGTGTTTGTGCTAGCATAACCTTATCGTATTTAAAAAATCAATTAGGATACGATACAGAACCTAAAGTATTAGGACACATTAACAATGAATCAAAATTTATCTTAAACTATTTTAAAGTAAAAGAACCAGAATTTTTAAATGATGTTAAAGTCCAAATTAAAAACATGAAGTTTAGTAAAGAGGCCATTTTGTCTTCGCACGCTTCTATCCAAGATGCGTTTAATATAATGCATGAAAGCGAAGAAACAGGTCTTTGCATTGTTGATGAAAACAATAAATTAGAAGGTTTATTTACCTTAAAAGAATTAGCCAAACAATTAGTGGGTGGAAACAAAGACACTTTAAAAACGAATATAGAGAATATAGCCAAAGTGCTAAATGGAGACATATTCTTAAGATTCGACACTGAAATTGCTGGGAAAATAGTAGCTGCTTCTTTTCAAAGTAAAACAATTGTTGATAAAGTGGAATTAGGAGAAGAGACGATTTTAATAGTAGGTGACCGTTATAAAGTATTAGAACACGCTATCTTAAAAAAGGTCAAACTTATTATCTTAACTGGCGATCATGATTTACCAGTTCCTCTATTAAAAATGGCAAAAGAAAACAAAATAAATATAATATGTACGAGTTTAGATACGTATCATACATCAAACAAATTAATCTTATCCAATTACATCAGTAACGTTCTAATTGAAAAAAAACCAACCACCATTGACATCAACAGTTATAGAAACGAATTCTTAGCTTTAAGTGAATCACAAGGATACACCAATTATCCTATTGTCAACAAAGAAAATAAATGTTTAGGCTTACTAAAAACCAACGATGTGAATCAATTTCAAAAACTTCATGTTATATTAGTAGACCATAATGGTTTTAGCCAGAGTGTATTGGGAATAGAAGAAGCCATTATCGACGAAATCATTGATCATCATAATTTACTAAATATAGGAACACCACAACCTATTAATTTTAGAAGCATGCCGGTTGGAAGCACCTGTACTATTATTTATCACATGTACAATGAAAATCATGTTAAAATTCCAAAAGACATGGCAGGACTAATGCTTTCCGCCATTTTATCCGATACTTTACTTTTAAAATCAGTTACAACGACAGATATTGATCGTCAAGTAGTGGAAGAATTAGCAAAAATAGCAGAAGTGGACATAAAAGTCTATGGCCATGAAATGGTGAAAGCAGGCTTCTCTATTAAAGGAAAGAAATGTGAAGAATTACTAGAAGAAGACATTAAAACATTCCGAGTAAACGATAAATTTGTAGGAATTAGTCAAATTTTCACAATGGATTACGATGACATTAAAGCTGATATGGATAACTTTATTAATAAAATTGATGCGTTAGCGAGCAGTAAATTTAATATGGTCATTACTTTAATTACGGACATTGAACGAAACGGCTCCTATGTCTTTTATGATCGCAAAAGTGAAGCCTTAATAAGAGCTATTTTGAATGATGAGAATTTTAATCAAGGAGATTACATTCAAGATTTACTATCTCGAAAAAAACAATTAGTGCCAAACGTCATGGAAATTTTAGAAAGATAATTTAAAATTCTAGTTGCTCTTTATTGCAAAATAAAATTTCTTATGCTATGATAGTAGTAGTTTAAGAATAAAAGGTATAAGGAGTGACTAGTTATGGAAAACGATATTACTAGAAATATAGATACTTTATTTGAAATGTCAGAATCGACTTTAAATGTGGATACCGCAAAAGCTGAATTGCAAGAAATTGATAGTCGTGTTATTTTTTTAAATACGGAATTAAATCTATTAACTGAAGAAGGAAAAAAAGAGAAATACTTTAAAGCCAGCGAAAAACAAGTCGATGAAAATATTAAAGTAAGCTTAGAAGCCAAAATAAAAAAACAAGAAAGAGCCATTCAAGATTTACAAAAACGCATTGATGAAGTCGTTGATGAAGAAATTATGCTTCACAACATTTTAACCAAACTTCATAATAGTATTGCTTCTAGTAATGAATACATAGAAATTTTAAACGATCGTTATTCCGCAATCAGTGACTCTGAAAATAAAGCCTATTATCAGACTTTACTTCAAGATGAAAAACAAAAATTAGAGGATTTAATTGCTTCTTTACATATAAAAGAAGAAGAACACAATAATGTTTTGAATCATTTAAATGATTTAAATAAAAAAATGGAAGAAATGCAAGAAAAACTTGAAAATGAAAAATCAAGACTTGCGGAAACAAAAACAAATTTATTAAATCCATTATCCTACATTAATGAAGAAATGAAAAAAATAGATGAGGATCGTAAAAAAGAAATAAAAAAAGAACTAGAGAATTTAGAAAAAAGAAGAAAAGAAATTATAAACGATCCAGCAATGATAGCAAGTGAAGCAAAAGCCTTAATACTAGAAGATAATCGTGAAAAAGCACTAGTAAAAATTAAGGAACTGGTTGCGATTGCTAAATCTAAACCATTTATGGATATTCCGAATGGCGCAGAACTCGCTGCTTTATTAAAAGATGAAGAAGAAAATGCCATTTTAGCAAGAGATGAATTCGCAGGATTTATCGATACGAAAAATTACATGGATCAAGACAATAAAGTCATTGAAGAGAGAATAAATTACTTAGACTTAGAAATTAAAAGTTTAGAAGAAAAAATTCGTATTGCTAAGGATGAAATTAAAAAGATAGATACCGTTGAAATTCAACAATTAAATGAACGTCTAGAAGACACATTAGAAGTTCAAAACGAATTAGAAAATGATTTGAAAAATTATCAAATTATTATGGAAAGTGAGCAAGAAGATAAAACTCCTAAAAGAAGAGCCATTTTATCCGCCGCTTTTAATACTAAGCAAAATGAGCTAGCTAATGTTTTAAATCTTGTAAATCATTACAAATACGATCAAAAAGTATTAATTGGTAAAGCCTATAAATTAGAAGCCATTGACATTAAAAAATACGAAGAAGAAATTTTTGCTCGTCAAGAAGAAATTCTTGAAATGACCGCTTTATTAAAAAATACAAATAAAGTAAAAGATGTTTTAGCAATTGAAAACGATAAAAAGAAATTAAAAGAATTAGATGATGCGGTTAAAGACATCAAACATCGTGCAAAATACAGTAAAACCCCAAGTGAAATTTATGATGAAATTGAAATCTATCTAGGAAGTATGGGAATCGACTTATCCTTTGGTAGTGAAGAAGAAAAGTTAGAAAGCCTAGATGATACAATAAAAGATTTAGAAACAGAAAACATAGAGTTGCCAGCCTTTGTTGTGGACGATTCAAGTGATTTAGACATTGCATCCTTTTCATTTGAAGAAGCCAACATCGCTATAGATGAAATGGTATCGGATTTACCAATGGATGAAGAAAAAACAGGTGAAAGATTACAAGTTATAAACATAGAAAATATGGATGGGAAAGTGGACGATTCCTTCGTAATTGGCTCTTATAATGAGGTGTTATAATGGGATTAGAAATCAATACAATTATTACTTTGGAAAATAATGAAAAATATCAAATTATAAATGAAAGTTTGTATAACGGTAAAAAATATTTTCTAGCAAATCATTTGAATAAAGAAACTGAAACGATTTTTGAAGAAGAACTAGAGGGTTTGGACATTTATGTAAGAGAAGTGTTGGATAAAGAAATGTATCATTCAATTAGAAGTTTATTAAAATAACCTCTTTTACATAAATTAGATTTAGGAGGGTTTTAAATGAAATACGAAACAAATTCAAAAAAAATACACGAAGGACAAGTTTTTGTGGCGATCTCAGGGAATACGGTAGATGGCCATAATTACGTTAATGAAGCGATTAAAAATGGAGCCATTGAAATCATTGTTGAAAAAGATGTAGAAGCTTCCGTTCCTGTAACAAAAGTTCCCAATACAGAAGACTATTTAAAAGAACGTCTAATAGAGGAATACAGTGACAGATTAAAAGAGTTAAAATTAATCGGAGTAACTGGAACAAATGGAAAAACGACAACTTGTTATTTAATCTATCAAATGCTAAATAAATTAGGCTTAAAAACAGCATATATTGGGACAATTGGTTATGGAGTAGAAGAGAATTTAACAGAATTAGCCAATACCACCCCCGATATATTAACACTTTATAATCTTTTATTAGATGCAAAAGAAAAAGGGTGCAAAGTAGTGGTAATGGAAGTAAGTTCACACGCTTTATCTTTTAATCGAATTGCGGGTTTAGAATTTGAAATAGGGGCTTTTACGAATCTGACAGAGGATCATTTAGATTTTTATAAAACCATGGAAAATTATCTAAACGCCAAATTGATGCTTTTAGATTACATCAAACCACAAGGTAAATTTTTAGTCAACAATGACGATGACGATGCTCACTTTTTTATAGAAAAAGGCCAAGATAAAATCATTACTTTAGGAATAAAAGAAGAAAGTAATATGAAAATATCAAATATAGAAATGCATCCTAATTATACTAATTTTAAATTAAACGATGATGAAATGACGATTAATTTAATTAGTCGCTTTAATGTATACAATTATGTTATGGCTTTTACTATCGTTAAAAATTTAGGATTTAATGAAAAAGAAATTGCAAATTTATCTAAAACCATTCATCCCCCAAAAGGAAGATGTGAAACGTATAAAGTTAAAAATGGTTTTGCTGTTGTCGATTACGCTCATACTCCTGATGCAGTGGATAAAGTAATTAGTGCCTATAGAAGTTTAGCCACATCTAAGATTATTACTCTCGTAGGTTGCGGTGGAGACAGAGACCCATTAAAAAGACCAATAATGGGACAGATTGCTTCTGAAAAAAGCGATTACGTCATTTTTTCAAACGATAATCCTAGAACAGAAGACCCTGAAAAAATAATGAATGATATTTTAAAAGGAGTACAAAAAGACAATTATGAAGTCGTTTTAGATAGACATGAAGCCATTGTAAAAGCTTTAGACAAAATAGAAGAAAACGATATTGTATTAATTTTAGGAAAAGGACATGAAGACTATCAAATTATTGGTCGAGAGAAAATTCATTTTGATGATAGTGAAGAAATTCATGACTATTGTCAAAATTTTGAAAGAACGCAATAACGTTCTTTTTTTAGAACCAAAGGCGCATATAATTATAACTGTCAGTTTGAAATAATAGAACTGGTGATTTAAAATGAAAACAGAAGTGAAAATTCATGACGATTATTTTTATTATGAAAGAGTTCGAAAAAATATTAAGAAAGAGCGTAAAACCGCTCATTTAACCCAACAAGAACTAGCAGATAAAATTGGCGTATCCATGCATTACATTTCACACGATTTAATTTTTCATTAAGAAGTTTTGCTTTTAATACGGAGTTTTA
>CAOKAG010000030.1 GCA_948466395.1 uncultured Mycoplasmatota bacterium | reverse complement strand
CCAATTTATATCTTTCTATCAAAAAGTACTTGACTTTTAATAGTTAGACTTTCTTCAATAAAAAAACCTAATAAATGTAAGGACGAAAAGAAATTTTCCGCGGTGCCACCTTACTTTACTAGGTACTCTCTTTCTTTTATCGCAAGTTGTGCGTTTCTATGTTTTTGAAAAGCTGTCTTTCATAATTTTTTTATTAGGCATTTTCAGCATTTAGCCCTCTCTTTTAATAAAAATTTTAATTATTTTTTTTCTTTTCCATAGAAAATTTTTTAATACTCTTTTATTTTATTACGAGAATGAATAGATGTCAATCTTCTTTTAGAATTTGTTGTCTTTTACTTATTTTTCTTTTGAATCTAGAAGAATTGTTACGGGTCCATCGTTTTCTAATTTGATCAACATATCTGCGCCAAAAATTCCTGTTTTGGTTGGAACGAATTGGTTCAATTTTTGATTAAATTGTTGGTAAAGTATCTGAGCTTCTTCGCGATTTAAAGCTTTTCCAAAGGAAGGACGATTCCCTTTTTTTGTATCTGCAAAAAGAGTAAATTGACTAATGGATAAAATGCTCCCCTTTGTTTCTAAAATGTTTTTATTCATTAGACCTTTTTCATCATTAAAAATTCTTAAATGAATGATTTTTTTTATTAGTGTGTCTAAATCTCTTGGTGAATCGTTTTCAGTAAAACCGACAAATAAAGTTAGTCCATGCTCGATTTCTGAAATTATTTGATGATCTACTGTACAGGAAGCGTAGTGACATCTTTGAAGAACGACTTTCATCTTTTTCCTCCTTTTATAATGAAAGAAAGATGATTTAAACTATCTAAGAAATGGTTTAAATTTTCTTTATTCTTTACTTTTATCGTCAAAGTATAAATGGTTTTGTCTGTCGTTTCATTAGTGGAAAGATTGATGACACTGACGTTTTTTAAAGAAGCTTGATTGATTAGTTCAGAGACGTAATTTTTATCGTTTAAGGTTTCAATGGTTACATCAGTTAAGTAATCGTAGTCTGCCGATTCATTCCAAGAAACGGTTAGAATCCGGTCGGTTTTATTTAAAATGTTTTGGCAATCGGCTCTGTGAACGGTTATTCCTTCCCCTTTTGTAATGTATCCAATAATGTCATCCCCTTTTACAGGTTTACAACAATTAGCCAAATTGATTAAAATGTCATTGTGTTCTCCTACAAAAATATCGTTTTTGTTGTTGGTTGTTGTTGGTTTTGCTTTATTATTTAATTTTAAAGTTAACGCTTCAGGTAAGTCTTGTTTTTCTTCTGTAGTCAGATTAATGATGTAATTGGCGGTGTATCTAAGGGTTCCAATGTTTAAATAAAGGTCTTCAATATCATTTAATTTTAAATCTTTTAATATTTTATTTATTTTTTCTTCATTCAAAAGTTCATTAAAGGTTCTTTTTTGTTTTCTTAGCTCTTTTTCTAATATGTTTTTTCCAGCTTCGATGTATTTTTCTTTATCTTGTTTACTATAGTAAGCTTTGATTTTATTTTTAGCGGCGGTGGTTTTTACAAAGTCTAACCATTCTTTATTAGGAGTAGCGGTTTTGCTAGTATTGATTTTTACTGTATCGCCATCTTGAAGTTTATAAGATAAGGGAACAATTTCGTCATTTACAATGGCTCCCACTGTTGTGTCGCCAATTCTTGAATGAATACGGTAAGCAAAATCTATTGGGGTTGATTCTTTTGGAAGTTCTATGACATCGCCATTGGGTGTAAAAACATAAATAGACTCTTCTAAAATATTTGATTTTACTGTAGTGGTAAACTCATCATTATCGTTTTCATTAAAGTTTTCAATCATGTTGCGGTAAATTTCTAATTTTTGTTCCATCATGCTTTGAATTTTTTTTGTGCCTTTTTCTTTATAAGACCAGTGAGAAGCAATTCCTTTTTCAGCAATTTCATCCATTTCATGGGTTCGTACTTGAACTTCAAAAACACTTCCATCAGGGCCATAAATACCTGTGTGTAAAGATTGGTACATGTTTTCTTTAGGCATGGCAATGTAATCTTTAAAACGCTTTGGTATAGGACGAAATTTGGAATGAATCCAACCTATAGTTAAATAACAATCGCTTATTTTTTCTGTGATGACACGTAACGCTAAAATGTCATAAATTTCACTCCATTTTTTACCTTTTTCTAGTTTTTTATAAATACTATAAACGCTTTTTACACGACTTTTAATTTTAAATTTAATGTTATCTTTAATTAACATTTCAGAAATACTGTCTTGCATTTCTATTAAAGTCTCATTTAATTCTTCTACAGAGGCGTTTAATTTTTCTAGTATGTCCTCGTAAACATCTGGTTTTGAATAACGAAGACATAAATCTTCTAATTCGCTTTTAATGGAATATATTCCTAAACGGTGGGCAATGGGAATTAAAACGGTCATGGTTTCGTTGGCTTTTCTTTTTTGTTTTTCAGGTCTTACAGCCCAAATGGTACGCATGTTATGCAAACGGTCTGCAAGTTTAATGAATAGAACTCGCACGTCTTCAGATAACCCTACTAATACTTTTCTTAAATAAACGGCTGAAGCCTCTTTGGAATCTGGAAGTTCTAATTTATTAATGGTGCTGATGGTTTTTACAATATTAGCGGTTTCTTCATTAAAAGTTTCTTTTATTTCTTCATAAGTAGAAGTACCATTATTAATGGTTTCATGTAAAAGTGCACCTACAAGGGTTGTTTTATCTACATTTAAGTCACTTAAAATAAGGGCAACGTTTAGAGGATGCATGATGTAATCTTCGTGAGTGAGTCTTCGTTTTCCTTCATGAGCTTTTTTAGCAAAGTGAAAAGCTTTTTCTATTTCTTGTAAATCGGTTTCATTAAAGTTTTCTTTTATTTTTTCATATAAATGATTAAAATTTTGTTCAATCATGTTTTTTCCTCTTTTCTAAATGATTTAAAAATTTGATTATTTCTTGTTCCGTAAGATTAAAGATGTCCTCTACTACATCATAAAGTGTTAAATTGGTTACTTTCCCTTTATTCCATTTGGTTTCTCTTAAACAGTTCCAAATCATATTTTCAGTTATACAATTTAATTGTTTTAATGAAAATTCTTTTTGTTTGGATTTTAAGGCAGGCATGACCCTTTTATAGAGTTCAGTTATATTTTTAAAATTTTCGTCCATCATTTTACCACCTCCACTTTCATTTATTATAAAACAAAACGAAAGAAGAAACAATCGGATTGTTTTTCATTAATTTGGATTTTTTTTCATATTTTTTAATAGAGTTTTTAAGGAGCATGTATGAAAAATAAATTTATCGCCTCGACAATGATTTTAATTTTAGGAGGGTTTATTACTAAAATTTTAGGTTTTGTTATTAAAATAGTTTATACAAGAATTATTACGAATGATGGTGTCAATCTCTATTCTTTAATGGTCCCCACTTATTCTCTTTTGATTACGATTGCAACTCTTGCCATGCCTATGGCTATTTCTAAATTAGTAAGCGAAGGGAAAAAAAGAAGTTTATCTATTCTAATGTCTTCGGTTTTTATTATGATTTTTATTAATTTTTTTCTGGTTTCTATCATGTTTTTTTTAAGTAAGCCATTAGCGGTGCATCTTTTACATAATGAACAGGTGTATTATCTTCTTTTAGCGGCGACTTTAACTTTACCTTTTATTAGTATTTCAAGTATTGTAAAGGGGTATTTCTTTGGAAAACAGAGAATGTTTCCTTATGCGTTATCGAACAGTTTAGAACAAGTGATTCGTCTTTTTTTAATCGTGGTGTGTTTACCTTTTTTTGTCAAGAAAAGCATACTTATAGGGGTCGTTTTTTTTGTTCTTTTAAATATCGTTTCGGAGTCTTTTTCAGTTTTTATTTTTTGTTTTTTCCTTCCTAAACGAACGCTAATCAAAAGAGAGGATTTAAAGTTTGACTTAGGCACCATGAAAGAGATTTTGGGGGTAAGTCTTCCAACCGTTTCTTCAAGATTTATTGGAAACATTGGCTTTTTTTTCGAGCCTATTTTGTTAACACAAATTTTACTTAGTCGGGGGTTTACTAGTGAGTATATTTTAGTTGAATATGGAGCTTATAACGCCTATTCGATTGCTCTTCTTACGATGCCTAGTTTTTTTATTGCAGCGATTAGTAGTGCTTTAATTCCTGAGATTAGTAAATTTCATCATCAAGGAAATAAAGAAATGGTAAAACGACGTCTGAAACAAGCGCTTCGAATTGCCTTTTTTATCGGTTTTTTATTTAGTTTGGGAATTTTTCTCTTTCGTGATGAGCTTCTTTTTACACTTTATCGAACTTATAACGGAAGCAACTATATTAAAATTCTGGCTCCTTTCTTTGTTTTGTTTTATATTGAGGCGCCAATGCAAAGTTTTTTACAGGCCAGTAATAAAGCTAAAAAAAGTTTCTCTATTACATTCATCGCTCTAATTGTAAAACTTATTTGTATGTGTTTCTTTGCCTATTTAAAATTTGGAATGTACGCCTTAGTTTTTGCGGAAATTATTGATATTATTTTAGTGGTCTTTTTATGTTTTAGGGAAATAAAAAAAGAATGGGTAGTCTGTTAATCTATTGTTCTTTCTATTTGATTAGTCTCTTTTCATAACAATACCATTCTTTTTCATAAAGTTTGATTTCTCCACAACAAGTATAATTTAAGTGATCATAGACTGCTTTAGCATGAGGATTGGTTTTACTGACTAAAAAATGTATGCCATCAAATCCTCTTTTCACGCCTTCTGTTTCTAGATATTGAATTAAAAATTTAGCAATACCTTTATTCTGATAAGCTTCTTTTACTCCAAATTCGTGCTAAATCACAAGGATTTAAAATTTCTTTACTGTAACAGTTAATTTCTTTTAATTCGTCATCTTCACCAGCGGCAGCAACAGCAATTATTTCTTTTTTATTTAAAACAATGTATAAGGCTTGTTTAGCGATGTCTTTTTTTATATCTTCTTTAGATGGATAGTCAAGATCCCAAGTACATCCATCTTTTCCTATTAATGAATGATAAAGTTTTAAAATTTCTTCTGTATTTTCGTTGGTAGCTTTTGTTATTTTATATTTCATATTTTTCCTCATATAATTAATCTTAGGAAAAATCCTATAGATTGATTTTTTCTTTCTATTATATTTTTGAGTTATCAGAACTCTTGCCAGTGGATTTGTTTTTATTTTTCTACATCTTTTAAAAATTAAACCACATTCTTCTTAAGTTTTCTAATTAAGTGTTCACTTTTTAGATGGTATTTATCAATAGTTGTTTTCTTTCTTTCTAATTTTTGATGGCTGTGCATTAGGTTTTCTTTAATTCTTTTTTCATATCTTCGAAATTCTTTACTTGTTTTTAATTCAGGGTATTTTATTAAACTTTCGTTTACCAATTCATTTAATAAAGCAAGGTTTTGATTCGTTTTATCGATGGCCTCTTCTAATGCTTGTGCTCCTATTTCTATTTCATTCAAGTTTTCTTCTAAATTTTCAATTTTTTGATTGTTTAAAAGGCGACTGTAAATGTTTAAGTGGTGAGAAAAAAGGACAGATCCTGTAAAAAAATAAAAGAATTTGTTTCTAACAAAAGGTAATGAAAATAAAAGCGGAAATCTGGACCATTTACAAGCTTTTTTTAAATTTGTAGTGATGAGCATTCTTTTTATTTTTTCTTGTTTTTCATAAGAATAGTGTTCTAAATAATTGGCTTGTTTTACGACGTCATTTGAATAGAGTTTCTGGATTTCTTTTTCTAAACCATTTAACTCTTTTATACTGATTTTTTCATTTAAAGCGATTTTCTCATTTTCTATTGTTTTTGTTTTGTCTTGTTCTAAACTTTTTTTTAAGTTCATTAATTTTTGTTCTTCTAATGCAAGTTTTATTTTTGAACTTTCAGATAGTGTTTTATTTTTTTCTTGATTTAAAACATCTAATAAAATGTCAATTCTTTGTTCTATCTTCTCATATTCTTTATCTTCTAATTCTGTCTTTAAAATTTCGGTTTGTGTTTCTAATTCTAATTCTTTTGCTTGATTATCAAGGAATGAGAAATTTATAGGATTCAATGTTATTTCTTCTTGGTTTTCTTTTTCCTTCTCTTCTAGTTTTTCTTTTGGCTTTTCTTCTTTTAATGGTTCCGTTTTTAAAATGTTTTTTGGAGTGTCAGCAGTTAAAGACTCTTGCTTATCAATTGCTTTTTTTTCACTCTTTTCAGGAGGTTCTTTTATTATCGCTTCTTTTTTTTCAGGAATAAGAGTTATTCTTTTATTTTCTTCGATTATTTTATCTATATATTTACTGATTTTTTCACTTATTTCGTATTCTTTTATTTTTTCTTCTTTTATTAATTGAATCGTGTATTTTTTTATTTCCTGTTTTATTTCTTCGTCTAAATCTAAATTGTCTATTTCTTGAGGTTTCTTTTCTTCATAGATGGTTAGTAGGTGTTTTTCTATTTCTTTTAATAATTTTTCTTCTTCATGACTAAGATCCAGTTCTTCTTGTTTTATTTCTTTTAAATAGACTTTTTTTATTCTGTTTTTTAAATCGAATCCTTCTTTTTTAAGCGTTTCTTCTCTTTTTTCCTTTTTTATAACTTTTTCCTCTTTTGAAAGATTTTTTTCAATTGTTTCATAAATTTTTGTCATTACTTCTTGAGGTTTGGTTATTTTTGTTTCTGTAATGGCTTCTTTTATGATCGGAAAAACTTCATCTTTTAGCTCTATAATTTTTTCTTTTTTTTCTTCATGGGTTACTTCTTCTACTGTTTCAATCATTTTAGAAATCATTTCTTCAGTAATTATTTTTAGTTCTTCTGTTGATATTTCTTTTAAAGGTTTCGTGCTTAGCGTGTTTGGTACATCTATTTCTTCCCAATGGTCTTTTATTTTTATTTTTTTTGTTTCTTTTTGTAAGGTTGATTCCCTTTTTATCCTTTTCTTTTTTTCTTTTGAAGGATACAAAAAAAAGCCAAGGATGCTTAGCAAAAAAAGAAAGATTGCATGGATTAATCTTCCTAAAAATTTTAAAAGACGAATTAAAAGGTTTTCTTTTTTCATGAGTTAAGTATATCAAATTTTTAAAGTTATTGAAATCTTTTTTATAAATTTAGATTCTGTTTTTTGTATGTTTGATAAGAAATGGTTTGTTTTTTTATTTGATTTAAGTGATTGATTAAAATTAACATAATAAATAAAATAAGGATGATTTCTCCTACTACTCCCATATAAAAGCCTAATTTTATTTTTTTTATTGTCTTTACCATTCTTATCACCATTTTATTTATTGTATCAAACAATATGTTTAAAGTCTATGTTTTTAACTCGAATCCAATTCTATTTTTCTTTTTTATTTTCCGATTGGGTCTTCTATTTTTATAAATTGCTTTTTTTAATTAAATAAATTTTTGTTTTCTTTTTAAAGGCATAAAAGACGTCTTTAATGGTTAAGTTTTTCTTACTTAATTCCGTTTCTAACCACTTTTTATCTTTTCTTATATAATTTAAAGCTTTTTCTTGTAAAACGCCATCTACAATTAAAGGCATGGGGTAATTGCTTTTGGTTCGAAAAACATTATATTTAAAGATTGAGAGTTTCCCATTTGGTTCTAAGAAAGCGTATTCTATTTCATCAATACTTTTTATTTCATTTTGTCTTAGACTTAATAATAGATCATCCATACTGTATCTTTGGCGAATCATTTCTTTATAGTTGACGTTACCATTAGCAATGATTAAAGAAGGTTTGCCTCCAAAAAGGGTTCTAAAGGTACGGGACTTAATGCTTACAAAGGCAAGAATCAATTCTAAGAAAACTAAAAGAGCTATAGGTATGATTGTAAAGAAGATGGAGTCATCAATGTTTTCAATACTAATGGCTACTAATTCAGCAATTAATATTGAAACAATTAAATCGATGATTCCTAACTGACCGATTTCTCTTTTGCCCATGATACGATACGCTAAAATAATGAAAAAGTAAAAAAAAGTTGTACGAAGGGTTATGGTTAATAGTTCCATTTTTATCACATCCTACTTCTATTATGTTCGAATTCATAAGTTTTTAATCATTACATATAGTTTATTAGGTGAAGAATATGAAATATTTAAAAGATTATGGAATGCTTTGTTTAAAATTTTTTATTTTTTTTATGATTGGAAGTTTGATCACTAGTGTTCTTTATTATTTTTTGGTAAGTCAAGAAGTGACTTATGTTATTAGTATGATTTATTTAGGTCTTGTTTTTTTTCTATTTAGCTATAAGGCTGGTAAGAAAGCGAATTCTAAAGGTTTTTTGGCTGGTTTAAAGTTAGGTGGTCTTTTTGTAGCGGTGCTTTTCTTAATGAGTTTGGTTGTTAATGGGTTCCATTTTAAGCTTTTTCAATTTGCTTTTTATCTCATAATGGTTGGTATTAGTGTAGTAGCGGCGACATTAGGAATTAATAAGAAAAAATAAACAACGTTTTTTAGCTGTTTATTTATTTTTTATTTCATAAAATTTAAAATTTTCTTTAACGCTGACATAGGATTTTTCATTGTAGACTTCTTTGGTTACAGGATTATTCATTCTAGGAAGACTGGTTTTTTCATAAAGTTCTTCTAACGTAATCTGTTCTTCTACACAAGAATCATTGTAATAACAGTATTGGGCCGCTTCTTCAATTCGTTTAATTGTATTGATTAATAAACGGGTGTTGTGTTTTTTAATCACTTTATAGGTTGAAGGAATGGCAATGATTAAAAATAAAAGAAGAGCTGTTAGGTATAGCAGAATTTTATTTTTCATTCGGTTCCCCATAATAATTTTTGATAAACTCTTCTTTGTAGTTTAAAAGCGTCTCTTCTTTAATGGCTTCACGTAATTCTTCTGTAAGATGAATTAGAAAGCGAATGTTATGGATAGATAAAAGTCTTGCTCCAAAGGTTTCCTTAGCGTTAATCAGATGACGAATGTAAGCTTTGGAATAATTTTTACAAGTGTAGCAATCGCACTCTTTACTTAATGGTGTAAAGTCTTCTTTATACTGACTGTTTTTAATGTTTAGTTTACCCAATTTTGTTAAGGCATGCCCATGACGTGCTAATCTTGTTGGACTTACACAATCGAAAAGGTCTACGCCTCTTATCACGCCTTCAATGATGTCTATGGGTTCTCCTATTCCCATAGCGTATCTTAATTTTTCTTTGGGAAGGTAAGTCGTTGAATAGTCGAAAGCTTTATACATGTCCTCTTTGCTTTCGTGGTCGTTTGCTACCCCTCCAATACTATAACCATCAAAACCAATTTTAACGGTTTCTAATGCACTAAATTTTCTTAAATCTTCATGAGGTCCCCCTTGAACAATTCCAAAAAGCATTTGATTTGGATTATTATGGGCTTCTTTTCCTCTTTTGGCCCAACGTAAGGTTCTTTCAATGCTTGCTTTTAAGTAATCGTAGGAAGCAGAAGCAGGAGGGCATTCATCAAAACTCATCGCAATATCGCTATCTAGTTTGTTTTGGATTTCAATGGATTTTTCTGGAGTTAAAAATAAATGGTCCCCATTTAAATGATTTTTAAATTTAACACCTTCTTCAGAAATGTCTTTAGGTTTTGCTAGGGAAAAGACTTGAAACCCTCCTGAATCTGTTAGGATGGGGCCATCGTAATTCATAAATTTATGAAGACCACCTGCATGATTTATCACTTCTTCTCCTGGTCTTAACCATAAATGATACGTATTGGATAAAATAATTCCTGATTTGGCCTCTTTTACTTCTTCTGGTGATAAGGTTTTTACTGTTGCTTCGGTTCCGACAGGCATAAACATAGGTGTTTCATAAATTTTGCCATTATAAATGATTTCTCCTAAACGGGCTTTTGTTTCTTTATCTTCTTTTTTTACTTTAAATTCTAATTTCATATCTTTTTTCCTTTTTTATATGTTTTTATTTTATAAACATCGCGTCTCCAAATGAAAAGAAACGATAATTGTTTTCAATGGCTTTTTGATAAGCATTTAAAATGTATTCTTTTTTGGAAAAGGCACTAACCAGCATGAGTAAAGTACTTTTAGGAAGATGAAAGTTGGTAATTAATCCATCAATCGCTTGAAATACAAAGCCTGGATAAATAAAAATGTCGGTGTTGCCTTCGCATTCCTGAAAAGTTTGGTATTTTTTCATAATTGTTTCTAATGTTCTAGTGGTAGTGGTTCCAACTGCAATGATTCTTCTTTGCTCTTTTTTGGCTTTATTTAGGATTTTGGCGGTTTCTTTACTCATTTGATAACATTCACTATGCATTTTGTGTTTTGTGACATCCTCCACTTCAACTGGTCTAAAAGTTCCTAGCCCAACATGAAGGGTAATATGGGTGACAAGGACGCCCTTTTTTTTAATTTCTTCTAATAAGTGTTCGGTAAAATGAAGACCAGCGGTTGGAGCGGCACTGCTTCCGCTATTTTTAGCATAAACGGTTTGATAACGGTCTTTTTCTTCTAACTTTTCATGAATGTAAGGAGGAAGAGGCATGTCTCCTAATTGATCTAAAATACTCATAAAAATACCTTCATAAGAAAATTTAACGATGACCCTCCCCTCTTCTTTTTTTTCAACTACTTCGGCGATTAGTAAGGCCTTCCCAAAAAAAATTTTTGTTCCAACATGGAGTCTTTTAAATGGACGAGATAAGCATTCCCATTTGTCTTCTCCAAGTTCTTTTAATAATAAAAGTTCAATAGTAGCTTTTGTTTCTTCTTTTTCTCCAATTAAACGTGCGGGAATGACTTTCGTATCATTTATAACTAAAACGTCTCCTTCTTTTAATTCATTGATGATTTCACTAAAATTTTTGTGTTCTATTTCACCATTTTCTCGGTTTAAAAGCATTAATTTAGAATCGCTTCTTGTTTTTAATGGGGTTTGAGCAATGCATTTTTCTGGTAATGCGTAATTAAATTCTTCTGTCGTCATTTTGTTCCTCTTTTCATTACATTTTTAACGTGTTGGTAGATTTCTTCTTCAATATCGGATACCTTTCTTATTTGATTTTCTTTAACACAATCAATCGTTTTAAAAGCTTTCATTTTTGCTAATTCCAAATAAGATTCAACGGTTCTTTTTTGAAAGTCTTCATTTCTTTCATTTTCATCTAAGGCTTCCTTTTTCTTTTCTCTTAGTTTTTTTCCATGAGAAAATGGCAGATATAAAAAAAACGTTAAATCGGGTTTGGGCAAGTTTAACATTTCATATTCTAATTTTTCTTCCCAATTTATAAATTCGATTCTTTTTTCTTTTTCCTCTATTTTAGCGGATTGAATGCCCATATTGGATTCTACCCAACGGTCTAATATTACAACATAACCATTTTTCAAATAGTCTTCTATTTCATTTTTATGAGAGTAGCGATCAGCTGCTAGATATAAAGACCATAAATACGGATCCATATTTGCTGAGGTTTCTGAAAACCATCCTTTGGAAATGCTCTCTTTACCTAAAAGGGGTCCACCTACAATTTTTCCAGTGGGAGAGTCATAGTCTGGAAAAGAAAAACGAATGGTTGAAATACCTTCTTTTCTTAATCTTTTTTCTAAAGCTTTTGATTGGGTTTCTTTCCCAGAACAATCGGTTCCTTCAAATGAAATTAATACACTTTTTTTCATCCATCATTTCCTTCTCTGTTATTTTTTTGATTTAAATATTTTTATGATTCAAAGATAAGTCACTTTTTATATCATAGAATTTAGAAGACCAATCCATAATTGGGGCATTTTTCTCTTTTGGTGTACAGAATATCTCCCCATATCTCTCTAAAGTCTCCACTATTTTTTTCTCATTTTCTGTTATATTATTACTATTGTAAAGCGTCTGATATATTGAAGTTGTTTGATTAAATTCAAAACGAAGTAAAGGAAAATAGTCCATTAAAATCATGGCCACGTCTTTGTGTTCTAAATCCATGTTAGAAAATGTTTCCCACACCTCAAAGTTTTTAATCATTCCTAAATTTATTATTTGACGAGCTAATTCTCGATGACCTCCAACGTTTGGAATCATTTCTAATTCATCATCGTTAATAAATCCTGCTTTATCTATTTTAGTTTGAGGAAAAAATTTTTGTATTTTTAAATCTAAGTCACTTGAAAAGCCGATTTTAGCCTTTCCATACTGACATGGAACAAAATCTTCTAATTTTTTATTGTATTTTTTTAAAATATAATACCTATTTTCTGGGTTTCCACATAGTAAATAATCTTGTTTGCCCCACGGATGAATTAAATGATACCCAAGGGTTCCCACCACAAAATCAAAATAAGGGGCAAAATGGTTATAATTCTGTGAAAATTCTATAAATTTTTGATTATTTTTCATGTCTATTAAACAATATTGTTCTGTAATTTTTTTACAAAGAGATTCAATTTTATAATAGTCACATAAAATTCTATGACCATTTTTATCTATTAATCCTGATTTCATTTTAAGCATCCTTCTTTTTTATTTTCTAAAACAGTGAGCTATTGTACTCTATTTTTAAATGATTGTATGATTTTTCTGTGGCTACACGGCCACGAGGTGTTCTTTTAATGAATCCTTCTTGTAATAAAAAAGGTTCTACAACGTCTTCTATGGTAGAAATTTCTTCCCCAATAGAAGTTGCAATGGTTTCTATTCCTACTGGACCGCCATTAAATTTGGTGATTAAACTGGTTAAATATTCAATATCAATCGCATCTAAACCAAAGTCGTCTACTTTAAGTTTGGTTAAAGATTTTTTTGCCATTTCTTCTGTGATGACAGTTTCACCATTTACCAGAGCAAAGTCGCGTACTCTTTTAAATAGGCGGTTAGCAATTCGAGGGGTTTTACGACACCGTTTTGATAAGACTTCTGCGGCTTTGTCTTCAATCGGCATATCTAAAACTTTACTGGTTCGTTTAATAATACATTCAAGTTCACTTTCTTTATAATATTCTAGTTTTGAGATAATTCCAAATCGATCCCTTAATGGCGCTGAAATGTCTCCAGCACGTGTTGTGGCTCCAACTAAGGTGAAGGGAGGTAAGTCAATTTTAATGTTTCTAGACTTTCCTTCACTTCCAATGACTAAGTCAATTTCAAAGTCTTCCATGGCGGGGTATAATACTTCTTCAATAAATTTGGGCATACGATGAATTTCATCGATGAATAAAACGTCTCCTGGTTCAAGCGTCGATAAGACGGCCGCTAAATCGCCTGTTTTTTCTAATGAAGGTCCACTTGCTGTTTTTAAATTGGTTTCAAGTTCATTAGCAATTATGTGAGCAAGGGTTGTTTTTCCAAGACCTGGGGGACCATATAATAAAACATGGTCTAAGGGTTCACTTCTCATTAAAGCGGCTTTAATAAAAACACTCAGATTCTCTCTTGTTTCGTTTTGACCAATGTATTCTTCTAAACTTTGAGGACGAATATTTTTCTCAAACACATCTTCCTTTTTTTCTTCAGGATCGATCATTCTTTCTATCATTTTCTTTTCCTTCCTATTTTAGTAATCGTTTTAATGCTTCTTTTACTTGTTCTTCTACTGGTAAATCTTTTGGCACATGAGGTAAGATTTTTTTAATATCGTTATTTTTATACCCAAGGCTTTCTAACACTTCTATTAATTCACTTAAGTCTTGATGTGATACGCCATCAGAAGCGCTTAGCTTTCCTTTTAAATCTAAAATTATTTGGCGAGCAATCTTCTCTCCTATTTTAGGAAATTTTGTTAGATAAAGGGTATTTTCTCGATCAATCGCATCCATAATGCCTGAAACGCTTCCCAAAGCGAACATGGGTAGAGCCATTTTGGGACCAAGTCCTTTAACATTAATGAGTTTTAGAAATAATTCTTTTTCTTCCATAGAATTAAATCCATAAAGCGAAAATTCATCCTCTCGAATATGAGTGTAAATATAAATGGTTTGTTCACTTTCTAAGGGATAACTAAAAGGATTCGCAACAAAGACTTGAAAGCCTAAACCATTATTTTCTATGGTTACATAGTTTTTTTCAGTTTCTTTAATTTTTCCTTTTATAAAACTAAACATACAATCACCTAACTTTTATTTTAACATAGATTTAAAAGGTTTCTAATAAAAAGGTTTTAAATATTAAAAATTTATCATCATTGCCACTTACTATTTTATAATCTAATTCAGCTATTTTTTGGATGAAATTTTTTAAGTCTTCTTCATAATAACTCGAACTGTTTCTAGATAATTTATCGATCTGCCATTCTTGCATTTTTAATTGTTTTCCAATCTCTTTTTTATAGTACCCTTGCGACATCAAAAATTTAACTTGATACATTAAACGATACTCTCTTGCCAACAGTCTTATTAAAACAAGAGGCTCTATTTTTAATTTGTATAAATCATCTAGAAGAAGCACTGCTTTTCTTAAATTTTTATTGACAACGGCTTCTATAAATTTAAAATTATTGTCTTGAATCGATTTTGAAATTATTTCTTTTACGTCTTTTGATAAAACGGTTGAAGGTTTTTCATAATATAAAAATAATTTTTGAATTTCGTTGTAAATTAAATCATAATTATTTTGACAAGCTTCAATTATATAGTCTAAAGCGTCTGTTTCTATTTTAAATTTATGTTTAAATAGAAGGTCTTTAGTTTTCGTTAATAAATCATTTTTGGTTAGATTTTCTAACGTTATTATTTTAAATTTTTCGTTAAAGGTTTTCGTTATTTTTTTTCTCATGTCTATTTTTTCATATGTTGTAAATATAAGCGTGGTTAAAGAAATAGGCTTTTCCATATAAGCTAATAATTTTTCCAAATTTTCTTCTTTTTCTTTTTGTGCAGTAAAGAAAGAAGCATTTTTTACAATAATGATTTTCTTTTCGTTAAACATTGAAACATAGGTTGCTTCTAATAAAACTTCTTCTAAACTTATTTCGTTTAAATCATACGTTATAATCGTCGTTTCATTCTCTATTATTTTTGAGATTTCTTCACTCATAAGTCTAAAACTTTCACTATAGATTAAATACATACTATCCCTTCTTTTTTTGATTATATCAAAAAAAAAAGAAAACGAAAAGTTCTCTTAATTATTACTTATTTCACTACAAGTATAACCGGTTTCTTTCAACTGATCCATATATTTAGTAATCTTATCGTATTCAACAAACTCTACATAATCTAACTTAATTGTTGACTTTTCATCGTCTCTTACATATTCACGATTTTTGAAAAGCTTCATTTCTGCAACATTTGCTAAATAAATATCGGAATTTAAATATTTATAATCTTCTTTACCTGTTACAATATAACTGGCTTTGTCTTTGTCGTAGATTATACTTATATTTCCTTCAACATCATAAATATAAACTTTAACATCTTGATATGGTGTGTAGGATGGCCCATTCATTGCACAGTTGTAAGAAGCACGATCAATATTTGGAGCAGGTACAAAATATTGATTTGGATCGTTATTATCCGTTTCAACCACATCCTTTTTTTTATTAAAAATCATGAACAGATCCACACCTATTGCCACAATAATTCCAATTACCAGTAAAATGATTATACTATTTTTTTTATTCATTTTCTCATTCACCTCTTAACAATATTTACATCCTACTCCGTTACCCGTTGGAG
>CAOKAG010000029.1 GCA_948466395.1 uncultured Mycoplasmatota bacterium | reverse complement strand
TCTAACAAATTAATTGTTAGTAGAAAGAAAAAGTAGGAGGGAATTATGGCAAGAAGTTTAAAAAAAGGACCTTATGTTTTTAATAGATTATTAAAAAAGGTTCAAGAACTTAATAAAAATAATAAAAAAGAAGTAATAAAAACATATTCTCGTCGTTCAACAATTTTTCCTGACTTCGTTGGTCATACCTTTGCTGTACATAATGGTAAAGAATTTATACCCGTTTATGTTACTGAAGAAATGGTTGGTCATAAATTAGGAGAGTTCGCTAGCACTCGTAAATTTGGCGGACACGCAGGACAAAAGTAGGAGGTTACGTAAATGGAAAGTTTTGCAATACATAAAAGTGCCATGATTGCACCTAGAAAAGCAAGAATGACTCTTGACTTAATTCGTGGAAAAGATATTGAAACAGCTGAAGGAATATTAGAAACAACGAATACGAAAGCAGCTCGACTTATTATTAAAGTATTAAAAAGCGCTGTTGCGAATGCTGTAAATAATGAAGGAGCAAATGAAAGTGACCTATTTGTTAGCGAATGTTATATCAATCCAGGACCTGTATACAAAAGAATCAAGTTTGCAAGTCGTGGAAATGTAGATAGAAGAGATAAAAGAACAAGTCATATTACAGTTAAAGTAAGTGACAGTAAGGAGGCAAAATAGATGGGACAAAAAGTAAATCCAATAGGATATCGACTTGGAGTCAATAAAACTTGGGAATCGAATTGGTATGCACCAAAAAAGAGTTTTGGAGAGACGTTAAACAAAGACATTAAAATTCGAAAATACATCTCTAAAAAATTAAAAGATGCAGCTGTTGCCTCAGTTATTATTGAAAGAAAAAAAGACAAATGTGAAGTAACCATCAATACCGCTAAACCAGGAATCATTATTGGTCGTGGTGGTGAAGATATTGAAGCTTTACGTAAAGATTTATCAAAGTGCGTTGGAGAAGAAGTATATATTTCTATTGTAGAAGTGAAAAATCCCGATGTTGTCGCAAAATTAGTTGCTGATAACATTGCTGCTCAAATTGAAAATCGTGCACCATTTAGAAGTGCACAAAAAAGAGCATTAAGAAACACGATGAAAGCAGGAGCAAAAGGAATTAAAACGTCTGTATCAGGTCGTCTGGCTGGTGCTGAAATGGCAAGAACAGAAGGATATACAGAAGGAACGGTTCCTCTTCATACATTAAGAGCAGATATTGATTACGCTCATAGCGAAGCCGATACAACTTATGGAAAAATAGGTGTAAAAGTTTGGATCTACAAAGGTGAAATTCTTCCTACAAAAAATGTAAAAAAGGAGAGTGACAAACATGTTGATGCCAAAAAGAACTAAATACAGAAAACCTCATCGTTTAACCTATGATGGTCATGCCAAAGGAAACACAGAGCTTCATTTTGGAGAATATGGACTAATGGCCAAAGAAGGAAATTGGATATCAGCTCGTCAAATCGAAGCCGCTCGTATTGCTATGACCCGTTATATGAAACGTGGTGGAAAAGTATACATAAATATCTTTCCTCACTTAGCGATTACTAAAAAACCTCTTGAAACTCGTCAAGGTAAAGGTAAAGGTAACGTAGACGAATGGGTTGCAGTAGTTAAAGAAGGAAAAATAATGTTTGAAATCAGTGGCGTTTCTGAAGAAATTGCTCGTGAAGCATTAAGACTGGCTTCTCATAAACTACCAGTAACAACTAAGTTTGTTAGTAAGGAGGAAATTCCAAGTGAAAGTTAATGAAATAAGAAATTTAAGTAATGAAGAAATTGAAACAAAAGTAAAAGAAACCAAAAAAGAATTATTAAATTTACGTGTTAAAAATGCAACAGGATCACTTGAAAAACCTTCTAAAATAAAGGAATTAAGAAAAGATGTTGCAAGAATGTTAACAATTCTAAAAGAAAGAAAAAATGAAGTTAGCACAGGAGGGAACAAATAATGGAAGAAAAAAGACAAGAATTAGTTGGTAAAGTTGTTAGTAATAAAAATGATAAAACAATTACTGTGCTAGTTGAAACATATAAACGTCACCCACTATATGGAAAAAGAGTAAAATATTCAAAAAAATACGCTGCTCATGATGAAAAGAACATTGCAAAAGTTGGAGATACAGTAAAAATTAGAAGTACAAGACCACTATCAAAAACCAAAAGATATGAACTTGTAAGCGTCCTAATTGAAGCTGTAATATTATAGGAGGAATACTATGATACAACAAGAAACAAAATTAAAAGTTGCTGATAATACAGGAGCAAGAGAAATACTTGTTATCCGTGTACTTGGAGGCTCAAAAAGAAAATTTGGAAACATTGGAGATGTAGTTGTTGGGACTGTAAAAAAAGCGATCCCAAATTCTGGATTAAAAAAAGGAAAAGTCGTTAAAGCAGTCATTGTTAGAAGTGTACAAGGTAAGAAAAGAAAAGATGGGTCTTATATCAAATTTGATGATAACGCTTGTGTTATTATTAAAGACGATAAATCACCTGTTGGAACTAGAGTTTTAGGACCTGTTGCTAGAGAATTAAGAGAAAAAGATTTCTCTAAAATTGTATCTTTAGCTCCAGAGGTTTTATAGGAGGGCACATGAAAATAAAAGTTGGCGATAATGTTAAAATCATAGCTGGAAAAGACAAAGGTAAAACAGGAAAAGTGATTACGACGCTTAGAAAAGATGACAAAGTTATTGTTGAAGGAATAAACATTGTAAAAAAGCATCAAAAACCAACAAACAATAACGATAAAGGTGGAATCATTGAAATGTCTGCTCCAATTCATGTATCAAATGTAAAAAAAATAGAGGACGAAAAAACGACGAAAAAAACTTCTAAAAAAGAAGAAAAGAAAGATAAATAGGTGAGTTATGAGTACATTAAAAGAAATTTACAATAAAGAAATTATTTCATCATTAATGAAAGAAAACAATTACACTTCTGTTATGCAAGTTCCAAAATTAGATAAAATTGTCATCAACATGGGTGTGGGTGAAGGATCTCATGATGATAAATTTATCGAAGCAGCTGTAAAAGATCTAGAAATCATAACTGGACAAAAACCAGTAGTAACAAAAGCAAGAAAATCAATCGCTGGTTTTAAATTAAGAGAAGGCCAAACTATCGGTACAAAAGTAACACTTCGTGGAGAAAATATGTATAACTTTATGGAAAAATTAATAAAAGTTGCTTTACCACGTGTGAGAGATTTTAGAGGAATTTCTAATCATTCTTTCGATGGACATGGAAATTACACTCTAGGAATTAAAGAACAATTAATATTTCCTGAAATAGAATACGATAACATTTTAAAAATAAGAGGAATGGATATTGTATTCGTAACAACAGCAAAAACAAATAAAGAAGCTGAAAGCTTACTAAGAGCATTTGGAATGCCTTTTAGAAATTAAGGAGTGAAGGAAAATTGGCAAAAACAAGTTTAAAAATCAAACAACAAAGAACACCAAAATTTAAAGTTCGTGCCTATACTCGTTGCGAAAGATGTGGACGTCCTCATGGTGTTTTGAGAAAATATAAATTATGTCGTATCTGTTTTAGAGAATTAGCAAACAAAGGACAAATTCCTGGCGTTAAGAAGTCAAGTTGGTAGAAGGGAGGAATTTTTATGGTACAAGATAAAATAGCTGATATGCTTACAAGAATTCGTAATGCAAATCAAATGAAATATGATACAGTAACCGTTATAGGAACAAAAATGACCTTAGGAATAGCAAACATTCTTAAAAGTGAAGGATACATTGCTGATTATGTTTATGAAAAAGATATAAAAGGTGATAAATTAACGTTAACATTAAAATATGGAGAAAAGAAAGAAAGAGTTATTACTGGCTTAAAAAGAATTAGTAAATCTGGACTTCGAGTTTATGCCGCATCAAATGAAATTCCTCGTGTATTAAATGGATTAGGAATAGCCATTATTTCAACAAGTAAAGGTCTTATGACTGATAAAGAAGCAAGAAATGCTGGATTAGGAGGCGAAGTACTTGCCTTTGTATGGTAAGGAAAACCTATGAGTAGAATTGGAAATAGAAATTTAGTAATACCTGAAGGCGTAACCGTTACAATTGATAAGCAAACGGTAACTGTTAAAAGCGCAAAAGGTGAATTATCTCTTAATGTTTCTCCTTTAATTAATGTTGAAGTAAGTGAAAACAATTTAACTACCAAATGTGTCAAAAATACAAAAGAAGCAAACGTCATGCAAGGAACGACAAATTCTCTAATAAATAATATGATTATTGGTGTATCTGAAGGATTTTCTAAAGGGTTAGAAGCTGTTGGTGTTGGATACAAATTTAATGTTCAAGGAAATAAAATTGTTGTAAACGCAGGATATTCACATCCTGTTAATGTTGAAATTCCTTCGGGAATTAAAGCTGAACTTGTAAGTAATACTGAAATTACTTTAAGTGGAATTGATAAACAAAAGGTAACTGAATTTGCGGCTAATGTGCGAAAAATAAGAGAACCAGAGCCTTATAAAGGTAAAGGAATTCGTTATAAAGATGAACACGTTCGTCGTAAAGAAGGTAAGAAAGCAGCATAGGTGGAGGGATAGTATGATAAAAAAAGAATCAAGTAATGAAGCTCGAATTAGAAGACATAATCGTATAAGAGCCTCTTTAAGCGGAACAAAAGAAAGACCAAGATTAAGCGTATTTAGATCAAATAGTGGTATCTATGTTCAAGTGATTGACGATGAATCTGGTAATACGTTAGTTTCCTCTTCATCAATAGCTTTAAAATTAAAAAATGGAAGTAACTGTGAAGCAGCTACTCTAGTTGGAAAAGATATTGCTGAAAAATGCAACAAAGCAAAAATTAATAAAGTAGTATTTGATAGAGGTGGAAACCTTTATCATGGTCGAGTAAAAGCTTTAGCAGAAGCAGCTCGTGAAAACGGATTGGAATTCTAGGGAGGTCGTCATGCAAAAAGAAAATAATGAAGTAAAAGAAGTACATGAAAAAAAATTTCATAAAGAAAACAGAGAGAATAGAGATAATCGTAAAAAGCTTTTAGAAGAAAAAGTAATTTCTATTGGACGTGTGACTAAAGTTACCAAAGGTGGTAGACATTTTCGTTTTTCAGCAACTGTCGTTGTTGGAAATCGTAAAGGTTTAGTTGGAATTGGAACCGGAAAAGCAAACGAAGTTCCAGCTGCAATTGCAAAAGCAAGTATGATGGCTAATAAAAATGTTACAAAAGTGGCTCTTATGGATGGAAGAACCATACCACATGAAGCTTATGGAAAAGTTGGAAGAGCCAATGTTTTAATTAAACCAGCGGTAAAAGGTACTGGAGTTATTGCTGGTGGTGCTGCAAGAAGTGTATTAGAACTTGCAGGAGTGAAAGATGTTATTTCTAAATCACTTGGATCTAACGCTAAAATTAATGTAGCCAAAGCAACATTAGAAGCATTAAAAAGTGAAAGAACGCCAGCAAAAATAGCAGCTCTTCGTGGTAAGAAAGTGGAGGAGTTATAATATGAAATTAGAAAACTTACCAGCTACAAAAGAAAAAAAAGCTAAAAAAATAGTTGGTCGTGGACCTGGATCTGGAATGGGTAAGAATTCTACTCATGGAGAAAAAGGACAAAAATCTAGAAGTGGGGCAAGCATTTCAGCTTGGTTTCAAGGTGGACAATCTCCTTTATATAGAAGATTACCCAAAAGAGGATTTAACAATAAAAGATTTGAAACAAAATACGCTTGTATTAATTTAAGTGATTTGAATAAGTATTTTAATGATGGTGAGACAGTCACTCCCGAAATTTTAAAAGAAAGAGGAATAATTAAAAAACAATTAAGTGGTATCAAAGTTCTTGCTAATGGAAAATTAGAAAAAAAACTAACCGTTAAAGCCAATCGTTTTTCTACTTCCGCTGTAAGTGCTATTGAATCTGCTGGTGGCAAAACTGAGGTGATTTAGATGATTCGTCGTATCACCAAAATTTTTGCTAAAGAAAATAAAGATTTACGAAAAAGAATTTATTTTACTCTATTTGCTTTGGGAATATTTTGTTTAGGAACAGGTATAACCATTCCTTGGGCCAGTGTTCTGTATGAAGAACTAGGTTTCTTAGAAATCTTTAACTTAATGAGTGGTGGAGGCTTAAGAAGTTTTTCAATCTTCGCATTAGGAGTCAGTCCATACATAACAGCTTCCATTATTACTCAATTACTTCAAATGGACATCATTCCCTATTTTAAAGAATTAAAAGAGCAAGGATATGTAGGAAGACAAAAAATTAATAAAATTAATAGATATTTAGCAGTAATTTTTGCCTTTTTACAAGCCTATGTTATCTCTATATTTTATTTAAATACGAATGATGTCATGATTATGTTAAAAACATCTTTGGTAATGACAGCAGGAACTTCATTCCTATTATGGTTAGGAGATCAAATAACCATGAAAGGAATTGGAAATGGCTCATCATTATTAATCATGGCTGGTATCATTCAAAGTATGCCTGGAATTTTTTCAGGAGCATTCCAAACCTTTATAACAGCTGAAACCTATAGTTTAGCTATCGGCATCGGTTTATTCGCTTTATTCTTAATCATGTATTTATTGGTGTTAGTAGGAATCATTTGGATTACATTAGCTGAAAGAAGAATTCCTATTCAATACGCCAATCATACTAGCAGTGCTTATGGAAATCAAAATTCATTTTTACCAATTAAGATAAATAGTGCTGGCGTCATTCCTGTTATCTTTGCATCAATCGTTTTAACAATACCCTCAACGATAGCAGGATTAATTAAAAATAACGCAGTAGCGAATTTCATTGAAAAATACATTGTTTATACCACTCCAACTGGATTTATATTATACATATTATTAATATTATTCTTTGGATACGTTTATACCTTTATGATGATGAATCCTGAAGAAATGAGTAAAGACTTAAATAAACGAGGAGGGTATATCCCTGGGATAAGACCTGGAAAAGACACATCAGACTATATAAGTAAATCATTAGGAAAACTAACAATTGTAGGAGCGGTATTCTTAGTGATATTATCTGGATTACCCATACTTATGGCAAATGTATTAAAATTACCGCCATCAGTAACCATTGGTGGTACAGGAATCTTAATTGTTGTTGGTGTAGCAATAGAGACTTATAAACAAATTGAAAGTGGATTAGTATCCAGACGATACAAAAAAAGGAGCCGAAGATAAGTGAAAAACGTTATCTTTATTGCTCCTCCTGCCGCTGGCAAGGGAACGATAAGTAATTATCTAGTGAACAACTATCATTATGTTCATATATCAACAGGAGCTTTATTAAGGTCTATGGCATTAGAGGAAACCGAATTAGGAAAAGAAATTAAATCGTTAATGAGTGAAGGAAAATTTATTAACGACAACCTCATATTTAAAGTTTTAGAAATCGCTTTAAAAAAAGTAGAACACAAACCTTTTTTACTAGATGGTGTGCCTAGAAACTTAAATCAAGCGAAATACTTAACAGAATTATTTTCTAAATTAAATGTGAACAACTACATAGTTATTAACTTAGAAATAAACGAAAACACTTTAGTAAAAAGAGCAACAGGTAGAAGAGTTTGTCAACAATGTAATACCACATACAATATTCATTTTGATGAATTTAAACCAGATAAAGAAAACACATGTAATAAGTGTGAACACAAACTTATTACTCGATTAGATGATACCGAAGAAACATTTAAAACTCGTTTAGAAACCTTTAAAAGGGAAACGGAACCCCTAATCACATATTATCAAGAATTAAATCTTTTAAAAAAAATTGATGCCAATCAAACGCATCAAGAAATAATAAAAAAGATTAAAGAAATCATAGAGGTTAAAAATGATTAGTATAAAAAGTGAACGTGAAATAGAACTAATGCGTTACGCAGGGCATATTAATTATTTAACACATGAAGAAATAAAAAAACACATTAAACCAGGTATAAAAACGATTGAACTGGATCGAATTGCCTATAACTTTATTATTAAACACGATTGTATTCCTTCTCAGCTTGGTTTTGAAGGTTATCCTAATACAATCTGTATCTCTATTAATGATGAAGTGGTTCATGGTATACCCAGTAACAGAAAATTAAAAGAACAAGACATTGTATCGATTGATTTTTGTGTCGGCTATAAAGGATACCATTCAGATGCAGCCCGAACCTATATTGTAGGGAAAGTAAATAAGGACATAGAAGACTTAGTAACGAATACCAAAAAAGCTTTATACATTGGCTTGAGTAAAGTACGAAATGGTGTTAAAATAGGTGACATTAGCCATGCCATTGAAAGTTTTGCTCATAGTAAAGGATTAAGCGTAGTTGAAGAATTAGTCGGTCATGGTGTCGGAAGCAGTATTCATGAAGATCCAGATATTCCAAACTTTGGAGAACCAAATAAAGGAAAAATATTAAAAAGTGGCATGACAATCGCAATCGAACCGATGTTAAATCTGGGTAAAAAACAAGTGTGTTTAACCGATCAAGATGATTGGGTAATTGTAACAAAAGATGGAAGCCCTTCTGCCCACTTTGAACATACCGTTCTCGTGACAGATGAAGGCTATGAAATATTAACAGGAGAATAAATATGGCGAAAAAAAATATAACGAAAAATGAATCTTCAAAAAAAGAAGAAAAAATTGAAGTTGAAGGTAAAGTAGTAGACGTTGTAAAAGGCGGCGATTACATCGTAGAATTACCTAATGGTCATACTGTAGAAGCCTACGTTTCTGGTAAAATGCGTGTGAATATGATACGTATTCTACCAGGTGATACAGTAACAATAGAACTTTCGCCTTACGATTTAACACGTGGGCGCATAACATGGAACAAAAGATAATGGGAGGTATAAATTATGAAAAAAAGACCATCAGTAAAACCAATATGTAAAAAATGTAAAAAAATCAAAAGAAAAGGAAAAGTAATGGTTATTTGTGAAAATCCAAAACACAAACAAACCCAAGGAAAATAGGAGGTATTTATGGCAAGAATTAAAAATATTGAACTACCAAATGAAAAACACGTATGTATTGGCTTAACAGCAATTTATGGAATTGGAAGAAGTTTAGCATTAACCATTTGTAATGATGCAAAAGTTGATTCAACTAAAAAAATCAAAGATTTAACAGACAGTGAGATTACAGCTCTTCGTAAAGAAGTAGATAAATACGACGTTGAAGGCGATCTTCGTCGTGATGTTCAAATGTCTATTAAAAATAAAATGGAAATTAATTGCTATCAAGGAATAAGACACAAAAAAGGTTTACCTGTTAGAGGACAAAGAACAAGCAGAAATGCTCGTACTCGTAAAGGTAAAGGTAAAGTAGTAGCAAATAAGAAAAAAGTAGGTAAGTAGGAGGTTAACTATGGCATATAACAGAAGAAAAAGAAAAGTTAAGAAAAATATTCCAGAAGCAGTTGTTCACATTCACGCGAATTACAATAATACAATTGTTACGATTGCTGAAAAAAATGGTAATGTCATTACTTGGGCATCAGCTGGAACCATTGGTTATAAAGGTAGTAAAAAGAAAACGCCTTATGCTGCTGGAATGAGTGCCGAAGCTTGTGCGAAAGCAGCGGCAGATGCAGGGGTTAAAATAGCGGATGTACACGTTAAAGGTTTAGGAAATGGTAGAGAAAATGCCATTCGTTCAATTCAAGGCGCTGGTATCGAAGTAAGAAGTATAGTAGATGATACACCAGTACCTCATAATGGATGTCGTCCACCAAAGCGTCCTAGAAATTAATGATCGAAAGGGAGAAAGTATATGATTAAGTTTGAAAAACCAGAATACAAAATAACAGAATACGCATCAGATTCTCATTACGCAACATTTGAATTAGAACCGTTAGAAAGAGGATTTGGAACGACGATCGGTAACGCTTTAAGGCGTATCATGTTATCTAATTTGCCAGGATGTGCAATCACCAGTGTAAAAATTGATGGGGTTTTACATGAATTTCAAAAAATAGAAGGCGTTTATGAAGATGTCACGAGTATCATCCTTAATTTAAAAAGTGTTGTACTTAAAAATCATACCGAAGAAGATAAAGTGATTCATATAAATAAATCCACACCTGGACCCGTAACCGCTGGAGACATTGAATGTGATCCTGATTTAGAAGTTATAAATAAAGAGTTAGTTATTTGTAATTTAGTAGAGGGCGGAAAAATTAATATGGAAATGACCATTTCCAATGGAAAGGGCTACGTAGATGCTAAAGAAAACCAAATTAAATTAGACACTAAAAAAATTGGTGTGATCCCAATCGATTCTTTATATTCACCCGTAGAAAAAGTAGCTTACGAAGTCGAAAATGCGCGTGTTGGGCATAATGAAAATTACGATAAACTAATTATGCGTATTAACACAAATGGAAGCATTACACCAGAAGAGTGTATGGCTTTATCCGCAAAAATTTTAATAGAACATTTTAATATTGTAGCAGATTTAAATACAATCAGCGATGTTTCAGGATTAATGGCAGAGAAAAAAGTAGATACAATAACAAAAACATTAGAAACTCCAATTGAAGAAATCGAATTTTCAGTTAGAGCCTATAACTGTTTAAAAAGAGCTGGTATTCATACGGTTCAAGATTTAATTAATAAAAGAGAAGTTGAAGTTACAAAAATACGTAACTTAGGTAAAAAATCACTAAAAGAAGTCTTAGATAAAGTTGTTGAAATGGGACTTAAATTTCGAGATTAAGGAGGATTATTATGGCGTATAGAAAAATTGGTAGAGAAACAAGACAAAGACACAGTATTTTTGCTGGACAAGCAGCTAGTGTCATTATTCATGAAAGCATTATTACAACTGAAGAAAAAGCAAAAGAAGTTAGAAAATTTGTTGATCGTTTAATAACTTATGGTAAACGTGGTACATTAGTATCTCGTCGTAAAGCACTTGCATTTGTTTATAACAACAAAGAATGTGTTGATAAAGTATTTAATGAACTTGCAAAACGTTACGAAACTCGTAATGGCGGTTATACCAGAATCATTAAATTAAAAGAAAGAAAAGGCGACGACGCCTTAGAAGTAAAATTAGAATTAGTGTAAAAACTAATTTTTTTTTGCAACCATTTTTGAGTAAAAAAATCAAACAGAAACAAATCGATTTGTAATATATTGATGAGCCGTCTTACCTAAAATCCAATCAATCGAATAATTAAATTTTAGATGTAGTTCTAAAAGAAAAGTAGTTAAAATAAGATACTTTCCATTTTTATAATTTCTGATATTAGACTCACAAGAGTGAATAAGAGTGGCTAACGCTAAATTGGTTAATTGATTACTTTTACAAATCTCTTTTACCCTTTCCGCCATAATACTTAAATCAACCCCAGAAATTTGATCATGATAATTCTTAGTATCCGTCAAACCAAGAACATAATCAATAGATAAATGTAAATAATCACTAAAAGTAATCAAATGTTCAATAGGAATAATGCGATCATTTCGTTCGATATGCGAAATAGAAGTTTTATTTATTTTTAAAATAAGCGCTAAATCATGTTGAGTTAAATCATACGTTTCTCTTATATATCGAATACGTTCCCCTATATTTATCAAAGATATCACCAGATTAATTTTCTCATACAAAAATTCTCCGCCGTTTTAAGGTTGTTTAATTATGCGATTTTTGATTAGTAATAGTTAATTTTTTTAAAATAAATTTAAATTCCTCAAAATGAAAAAGGAAAGACGTAAAAGAATAAAATAATTGGATAAATTTTATAAAAAATTACCAAAATCTGGTATTTGTAATCTTTTTTTTGATATGGTATGATTCGAGACATGGAAAGGAAAATTTATTACAATTTATAGCATAAAAGAATAAAAAATAAACCTATTCCTATGAATAAAAATCTTATAAAATAAACACTATAGACATAGAATATAAAAGGAGGATATTATGTTTGATAATTATGGATTACAAATAGCAGAAATATTTAAAGAAGCAGAAAATTTTCGTAAAAAGTTAAAACACCCTTATGTAGGAACAGAACATTTAATGTTAGCCCTTTTAAATCATGAAAATGAGGTTAGTAAAAAATTAAAACTTTATGATTTAACCTTTGAATTATTTAAAAATGAATTAATAAGCATTGTAGGAGAATCAAGCAGAGAAAGTGAATTAAATTTATATACACCTTTATTAAGAAGAATAATAGAAACCGCAACAGAAGATGCGATAGACAATAATAATGGAGAAGTGACAGAAAGACATTTATTTTTAGCTCTTTTAGAAGAAGGAGAAGGAATTGCTATTCGCATTATGATCGGATTGGAGATTGATTTAGACTCTTTATATGAAGAATTTAAGATGAGCTTAGTAAAAAACTCTAAAAATAAATTAGAATTGATGGAAATAGGAACAAATTTAAACAAAAGTGTATCTAATACAGAACGAGTCGTTGGAAGAGAAGAAGAAATAGCTCTAGTCATTGAAGCTCTTCTGCGTAAGAAAAAAAGTAATCCCCTTTTAATCGGAAAAGCTGGTGTAGGAAAAACCGCTATTGTGGAAGAATTAGCAAGAAGAATAAACCATAATATTGTCCCCACTGACTTAGAAAACAAAACAATTGTTATGTTAGAAATGGGGGCTTTAGTCGCCGGAACAAAATATCGTGGTGAATTTGAAGAAAGATTAAATAAAATTATAAGAGAAGTACAAGAAAATAAAAATATTATTCTTTTTATAGATGAAATTCATACCATGATTAATGCTGGAGGAGCAGAAGGCGCAATCAATGCTGCCGATATATTAAAGCCTTATTTAGCTAGAGGAGATATTAAATGTATCGGAGCCACAACAACGGATGAATATTATAAAACCATTTATAAAGATAAAGCTTTAGAAAGAAGATTTTATCTAATTCAAGTAGAAGAGCCTTCATTAGAAAAAACTAAAAATATATTAAAAAAAATAAAAAAAGAATACGAGAATCATCATCACTTAATCATATCCGATGAGAATATAGATGATATTGTTGAGTTAGCTGATAAATACATAAAAAATAAAAGTAACCCTGATAAATCCATAGATTTACTTGATATGATCTGTGCTAGTAAAAAAGTAAAAAATATTCACTTTGAAAAATTAGACCAATTAAATCAAGAACTAGAAGAAATAAAAAAACAGAAAAAAGAGTACATTTATAAAGACGATTATGAACAAGCAACGATCTGTAAAGAGAAAGAAAACAAAAAGAAACAAGAGATTCAAGTTGCTATGATTCATAAAGTAAATCAAATAACTTATCAAGACATTATAGAAACATTAGAACAAAAATCAAATATTCCTTTACTCGAAAATAAAAAAGAAATTTTTACTACAGTTAAAAGTAGTTTAGAAAAGAAAATCTTTGGACAAGAAAAAGCATTAAACAAAATACTAAAAAACATTTGGATTAAATTAAATGGCGATGAAAAACCATTAGCCATCTTACTGGCAGGTCCTAGTGGTGTTGGAAAAACAGAAACCGTAAAAACCATTGCTAAAAGCATAAAAAAAAGTAACTTTATTCGTTTAGATATGAGTGAATACAATTTAGAAGGAGCCGTCAATAAATTAATTGGAGTAAGTGCAGGCTTTGTCGGATATAATGATAAATACTTGTTTAGAAGTGTATTAGATAATCCTTATTCCATCATTTTAGTAGATGAAATTGAAAAAGCCCATCCCAGTGTTTTAAACCTTTTTCTCCAAATTTTAGATGAAGGCTTTATAACCAACGCCAACAATGAAAAAATAGACTTTTCTCACACCATGATTTTTATGACAAGCAATGTAACCAATCACAAATACGTGGGCTTTACAGCTGTTGAAAATAACAATTTAGTAGAAAGTTTTAGCAAAGAATTTTTAGGTCGCTTTACAGACATTGTTGCTTATGAAAATTTAAGAGACGACGTTCTAAAAAAATACGTTGATAGTCACTTGACAAATAAAAAAGTAAATTTTGAAAAAATTAAAAATGAAGCAGATTGCGATAAATACGGGCTTCGTAACTTAAAAACGATTGTTCAAAAATATAATCATGATTTAGATATTGAAATTGCTCTTTAAAACGTGTTATGATTAAAAAGTAATAAATGAGAATTGCAATTTATTGTTATTACATCTTCTTATTTATGGTCAAAGCATAAATAGTTTTCAAATTGAGTCTAGAACGCTTTCTAGGCTCTTTTACTTTTGAATTTAAAAAGTAATGTAAGAGAAAGGATCTTATGTTATAATAAAATTAACCCAAAAATAAAGAAAGGAGAAAATCTTATGACTCGAACCAGATTTGCTCCAAGCCTTACAGGACACTTACACATTGGAAATTTAAGAAGTGCCTTATTTGCTTATTTGCTTGCTAAACATGACGATGGCGAATTTATATTACGAATTGAAGATACAAATTCATCAAAAATACTAATTTCTCCAGAAGAATTAATAAACATGTTATTAAATACCTTTCAATTGACTTATGATGAAGGACCAAAAAAAGAAAGAGATTCTACAGAATACATTCAAAGTAAACGACTAGATATTTATAAATCTTACGCTGAAAAATTATTAAAAAAAGGGGAAGCTTATTATTGTTTTTGTGATAAGAAAACATTAAATGCTAAAAGAATGAAAGCCAGTGAAGAAAAACAAAATTTTCTTTATGAAGACCCATGTCGAATAATTGGAATAGAGGAAGCCAAAAATCGCGTCCTTGCAGGAGAAAGCTATACCATTAGGCAAAAAATGCCAAGATCAGGACAAATTAGTTTTCATGATTTAGTTTACGGAGACATCACATTTGATAACAGTACTTTAGAAGATCAAATTTTAATTAAAAGTGATGGCTTTCCCACTTATAACTTTGCTAATGTCATAGATGATGCTTTAATGGATATAACACATGTAACAAGAGGGTGTGAATACCTATCGAGTATGCCAAAATACCTTCTTTTATATGAAGCGTTAAACTTTCCGCGACCAGAATTTGTACACCTTCCTTTAATAAAGAATAAAGAAAAAGGAAACTTAACTAAAACAAATAAAGATGACGATTTAATAGATTTATTAAATCAAGGCTTTTTACCTTGTGCTATTTTGAATTACATCGCTTTATTAGGATGGAATCCTAGAACAAATCAAGAATTTTTTACTCTTCAAGAGCTAATAAATGAATTTGACATCAGTAAAATCACGAAAAGACCTTGTTGCTACGATATAAAAAAATTAGTGTGGTTTAATAAACATTATATTTCTAAAATGAATGATCAAGAGTATATTAATTTTACACGTCCTTATCTAGAAAATGTTTATAACTTAAAAGATAAAACGGAAGAATGGATTAACAACTTACTCTTATTATTTAAAAAACACCTTCACTTTGGAAGTGAAATCGCTCTAGTTTCTAATCTATTTTTTCGTGAAATCATTGTTCTAGATGAAACCTGTATCAGTTATTTGAGAAGTGATGAACTCATTCCTAGCATTTTAAAAACGTTTAAAGAAGAAATTGAAACTTGTTCGGATTGGAACCTTCAAAACATTGAAGAACTATTAAAAAGAGTTGAACTAAAAACAAACAGTACAAAAGAAAAAACATATAGGACAATTAGAATAGTCGTGACAGGTTTAAACTATGGAAGAGAATTAAGTAAAATTCTATTTTTATTAGAACAACAAACTATTATTAAAAGAGTAGAAAATAGCATAGGTATGTATTAGAAAGGCTAACTATTAAAAGTCAATAGTTTTTCTAAAAAATTTAAAATTGGAAA
>CAOKAG010000028.1 GCA_948466395.1 uncultured Mycoplasmatota bacterium | reverse complement strand
CAATTTATATCTTTCTATCAAAAAGTACTTGACTTTTAATAGTTAGACTTTCTTTAATAGTAATGGATTAATCAAAATTCTATTTTTTTATTACGTAACCATAACTATAATCCCAATTATAAGGTTTTATTACTCCAGATATTATGATTACCAATTATATTCATCATACCATAAATAATATAGAATATTATTAATAGTATTAAAAATAACTAAATTATTTTCTTCTTTACCATCCTTTTCTATTTTAAAATAGATTTCATCTTTTTCATAATCAAAATCAATTGCATTAATTATATTATTTTTATCATTTTCAGTTCCCATATTGTCTAATATATATTTAATAAATATTTTTATATCAACTCTATAGGTATCATTTAAAACTTTTTTAAAAATAGTTTTGTCAATATTATTATCAAAAATGTATTTTTTAAACCCAAACGATAGCCAAGATTCTCTGTTTGGTAATACATTTTCAATTTTAACGACTTTAGGTAATTGATTATTAAAAATTCTTTTTATTGTTCTTTCAGAAAAAGGTTCTTCTCTATAAACAAATAAAATTCCAACAAATATTATTGCTAATAAAATGCCACTTATAAATACAATTATTATTTTTTTCATTGAATCCTACTTTCTTATTATGTATGCATAACTATAATCCCAATTATATGAATGAATAATTCCAACATTTTGCAAAATATATCCTACATTAAGAAATATAAATAATAAAGTTTATTAGATTTCTATTCTGTTCTTCATAGATATTGGTTACTAATACTTTTCTAAGTATTTTAATTTATCATCTCAGGGTAGTTTATATTAGAAATAATAGCATACATTTGATTATTTTGAATGTCTAAGAAAAGAAATGTAAAACAATATCTAGTTTTGTTTTTGTCAAGAAAAGCATAATAATTATCTTTGTTAAAAAGTTCTTCCGTTTTAATATATTTATTAAATATCTTTTTATCTTCTTCACCTAATATATTTAAATATTTATTTAGAATCAATTTTTCATACAATTGTTTTAATTCTTCAATATTTGTATCATCGATTGGTTTGAAAAAACTTTTTGTTTTCAATTTTTCGATATCTTTTTTCTTATAAAATAAAACTTCTAATGCTAAACGATTTCTACTTTCTGAATCTATTACTTTTTTTAATTTAATTGGATTTGGAATATTGATTCCATAGTTTAATTTATATAAAATAGATGGCATACTTAAAAAATGTAACATTATATATATTATAATTAAAATAAGTACTATTTTTTTCATCTTAGAAATCAACTCCTATTTAATAGTTTAATTTACTTTTCTAAAAATACATCTAAATCAAATGATATATCCCAGTCATATTTTTTTAAATACCCTATATCTTGGTAAATGTGTCCAAAATTATTTGCTGTTCCAAAAAAGCTTGTCCATTCTTTCCATTCTGTAAAATCATAATTAAAAAATCTAATCCACTCTGGATGTAGAATAATAGATTGTATTATTTGTTTTGATCCCATTAAGTTATTATTGTCATCTCGTATATAATATAACATAATTATTTAGTTTTTGATTATATAAAATAATAGATTAATTGAAAAAAGAAGCTTTTATTCGCTTCTTAATTATTCTCTTGCATTTAAAATATCATTAATGCTTATTGTGAATAAATTGCTTAGTTGTAACATTACATCTTGGTCTGAGAGAGATTTTCCTGTCTCCCACTTACTGATGGCTTGTCTTGTTACAAAAAGTATTTCAGCTAAATCATCTTGTGTTAAATTTCTTTTTCTTCTTTTCCTACATAAGTTAGTGAATTATTCTTTATCTTAAAAAGAAATTTTTTAAAAGAGCATATCTATTAATTATGATTTCTTTTAATGTAATATTTTTATTTTCATCTCTTATTAATTTTTTTGAATTTATGAATGTGTTTTTAAATCATATTTTTGATTTGACCTTACGTTATCAATAAAATGATTCATATTTTTAGTTTCCTTTTTTACAGTTTTAGCATTTTTCTTTAAAATGTTTTTGAAGTTATGGTTATCTTTCGGTGCATTCTCATTGATTTTTTGAACTTTTTCAATTTTTTTGTTTCTTCATTTTAAAAAGAAATGTTTGAAAAGAAAATATCCGTTTATTATTATTATAATAATTATGATTTCTTTTAACGTAAATTTTTTATTTTCGTCTTTTATTATTTTTTTTGCTATATATTTTCCTATTGTTTTTTCTTTTTTAAAAATCTTTTTGAGTATTATTATCATACATATTATATAAGTAAAAGCAATATATACTTCTTCATCTATAGTAATAATATTATTTTTATATAATAAATCAAGAATAAAAGTTATAATATTAGTCCCAATAATTATTATTATCAAAAAATCTAAAAAATAACTAATTAATTTTTGCTTTTTCATGTTTCACAGCATCTCCCTTTAAGTGTTTCTATGGTATATTAAATCCTATTTTAAATGATATACCAAATCCTACATAGGCATCAAAGCTTATTCCAACAAAAAAACTATCTCGATGAATCTCAGTATGATCCGTAGTTACATATGCATCTCTCGTAGTATAATTGCATTCTTTTATTTGCCAAAAAGTGGCTGCTGGATTATTATGATAAGGATTGGGACATATATCACTGTGTGTAGCTTCATTTGTAATGCCCATATATTTATCTGTTCCTTTTATTCCAACTCCACCATTAAAACTATGTGAATTGTTTGAATATCCTTTTCCTTCAGAAACACCCACATTTACAGATTGTTTTGCTTCTAAATCTGCGGTCATAGGTCCTATACCAACACTTCCACCAACACCTACACCAACTTCACAAGTAAAGCTATTTTTAATACCATTTCCAACAGCTTTAGCTCCATTTTTTATGTTATTCCATACATTACCCCAAAATGCACCATTTTCATCATATTTATTTATTTATATAATTATTATTTGTATAAATATATAAATTAAGGAATAATGTATCTTGAGTTACTTCTATAAAATTATCGATATTTAAGAATCTACCCCATTCTGGATTATAGTATCTACTGTTTAAGTAATAAAGGTTTGTTTCTAAATCAAAGTAATAACTTCGGTATCTAAATGGGTTTAGATTTTCTATATGATTAGGGTCTGTTATTTCTATTCCATTATTATCTTTGATACTTAGAATACTTCCATAGTCATCGTATTCATAACTTATAATTAGGTTGTAGTTGTTATCATAGATGCCAATAATATCGTTTTGGTAATTCTTTTTGTAATAATAGGTTGTATTGTTTGCTTTAAATCCTATTAAGTTATTATTGTCATCTCGTATATAATATAACACAATTATTTAATTTTTGATTATATAAAATAATAGATTAATTGAAAAAAGAAGCTTTTATTCGCTTCTTAATTATTCTCTTGCATTTAAAATATCATTAATGCTTATTGTGAATAAATTGCTTAGTTGTAACATTACATCTTGGTCTGAGAGAGATTTTCCTGTCTCCCACTTACTGATGGCTTGTCTTGTTACAAAAAGTATTTCAGCTAAATCATCTTGTGTTAAGTTTCTTTTTATTCTTTCTTTACGAATCTTTTTTCCTATTTCGTTATAGTTTAACATAAGCATTTCTTCTTTCTAATCTTTATTTTTTTGATTTTGAAGGGTCTTTTTCTTCTCTACCTACATATGTAATACTACCTTTTTTGTTTCCTTTGTATAAGTAATCTGGTAAGAATCCTTTTTCTGCTAATTCTATCAATTTTTTTGTTTCTTCCCTATCATTTAACCAAAATTTTCCTTCTTTTATTTGTTTTTCATAATATCTTTCTTGAAATTCTTTATCGTATATTTCAGATTTTTTTAAATTCAATTCTTCATAATGTTTTAATAAATCGTTTATAATTGTACTGTATTTGGATTTCCAAAGACAAAATAATATTCCGTAGTGTTGTGAATATGGTATAAATTCATTTTGAGGTAAATCTATTTCAAAATTACCAATATAAATCAATTCTTTAGGGGTTTTGTATTTTAACGACTTTACTTCAAAAACATATTTATAAATCATTAAATATTCATCTGGTTTTAAATCAATAGTATCGTTTGGAAATAACATTTTCTCTTTAAAAAAACCATTATAACTTGTTTTTATATATTCTAATTTATCAATTTCTTCTTTGGTTTGCGGTATTTTTTTATCTTTTGTTATTTTAACTCTAAATGTATTTGTTGTTCTTGATAATTTCCAATCTTCTTTTTCAATTATACAATGTATTAATATTAAATATTTTCTATTATACTTTGGATATTCTGTACTTTCTATTTTTAAGGCAAATACATCATTTTCTTTCCAATTGCTTAATTTTCTCTTGTCTTCTGTACTTTTTACCATAGTCTTCCTCCTACGTATATTTCTTCGCCAAATTCATTTTTATAATCCATCATATAATATTTTAAATTTTTATTATTTGGAGATAAACCATTAATTTGATTATTTCTATAATTTCCTCTGTTTAATGTTTTATAAAATATTATAAGTTGTTGTTCTTTTATTCTGGCTGCTCCATATTCTATATCTTTATATACTATTTTCATTTCTAAATCTTTTTTATAAGGATTATTTTGATGTTGTACCTTTCTAACTTCTGGATTTTTAGATCTTCCTACATACTCTACCTTCTCTTTATCTTTTAATATATATACACTTTGTTTTTCATTTTTCTTTTCTTTTTTATTTTGACTAGCGTTTTTTATTGCATCTGCTGTAGCTGTATAAGCGGCTTCGACAACTGGAGCGATTGCTTTGGCACCATAATAACATGTTCCTCCAACTAAAAGAGCACCTATTGCTGCAAAAACTGATATTGCAATAGCAAAGTTTCCTTCAGAATCCATTTTATTAATTGGATTGTTTTCACAGTAAGAGTATAAGTTATAACCAGTATGGTCTTCTTTTGTTCCTATGATACTATCAGCATTAATAAATCTACCCCACTCTGGATTATAGTATCTACTGTTTAAGTAATAAAGGTTTGTTTCTTTATCAAAGTAATAACTTCGGTATCTAAATGGGTTTAGATTGCCTATATGATTAGGGTCTGTTATTTCTATTCCATTACTGTCTTTGATGCTTAAGATACTTCCATAGTCATCGTATTCATAACTTACGATTAGGTTGTAGTTGTTATCATAGATGCCAATAATATCGTTTTGGTAATTCTTTTTGTAATAATAGGTTGTATTGTTTGCTTTAAATCCTATTAAGTTATTATTGTCATTTCGTATATAATATAACACATTAGCACCAGTTTGTTCAAAGAGAATTGCACTATTTTCTGTAAAATATTGGGTTTCGATACCGTTTACTGTTTTACTTTTTCTTATTCCATCTTTGTTATACTCATATTCTATATTTATATTAGGAGTGATCATGCTTTTTAGTTCTCTTATGTTCCAAGAAAGGGTTTTATCTCCAATCGTTAATGGATTTCCTATTTCATCATACGTAATACTTGTATCATTATATTTTGTTAACTGGTCTTTCCAATTTAAATTATTATATTCATAAGTATCTATTTTGAGTAATTGATTGGTTTGAAGATTATATATTTCTTTTTTTAAAATATTACCACTATCATCGTAAGTATATTTATATTTCTTATTGTTTTGATAATTATTACTTTCTATTAATTGGTTATCTTCATCGTATTTATAAGATAGGTAGTTTTCTTTGTTTTTATAGATTTCTGTGATGTTGTATAAATCATCGTAAAGGTATTCGTATAAGTCATTTTCTATTTTCATACTTTTTAAGATTAAAGAAGTCTTATTTCCATTCGAGTAATAGTCATAATAGATTGGTAGATGATTATTGATATTTTTAGTTTTTAGTCTTCCTAATTCATCATAAGTATAATTTAAGTTATCGTTGTCAAGGGTGACTTTAATAATGGAATCGTCTTCATCATAAGTATATTCTATTGTTCTTTCTATACCATTAGAGTTAATTATTTTTTTCGTTACATTGTTATTGATGTCGTAATCGTAATCAATAGAATGATTATTAAATTCATAACGACTTAATCTTCTTGCTAAATCATAGAAATAATTATAAGTATCTTCGCTTTTTACTTTTACAAGTTCACTTAAGTTATTGTAATAATAGGTATAACTTTTATTATTTTTCTTAAGGGTTTTTAATCGATCAAATTCATCATAAGTATATTCTAGTTTATGGTTATTTCCATAAATAGAGTTTATTAGATTTCCATTCTGTTCTTCATAATTATTGGTTACTAAGACTTGATCATTTATTTTTATTTTTTTAGTATTTAAGAAGTGATCATAAGTAAAGTGATATTCTTTATTATTGCAAGTTATTTTATCTAGTAATTCATGGGTATTATAAGTATAATTTATTTCTTTATTATTTTTAGATACCTGAGCTAATTTTCTGTTATTGGTGTATGTATAAGTGGTCACGGTTCCTTTAGGGTCCGTTATACTTGTCAATTCTCCTGTAAATGGATTAATATTATAATCCGTTACTTTTCCTAAATGGTCTACTGTTTCTTTTAAGAATTTACCATTCATTTTATATTTAGCACTGGTTTCTAAGTATTGTCTTGAAGTAAAAGGTTCTAGATAAAATTCTTGATGTTCATTGTTTTCAACGTATTCTTGAGTGATTAAAGTGTTATTTTGTTCTGTTAAACAGTTTTCCGTTCCTTTTATTTTGAATGAAATACTACCATTTTTATTTTTGATTTGTTCGTATTCTGTTGTTTTTTCTGTTTCTAATCTTCCACTATTCTCTTTGATATTTAAAAATCTTGGAATAATATTACTTTTAATAGTGTAAGAATTATTTGTTTCATTGTAAATAATATCAAAACAATCATTACTACATTTAGGACTTTCAAATTTTGGAGTCATATCTAAGTAACTTGGAGAAAGTAATTTATTGGTTCCTTTTAGTCTTATGTAATAAGAGATTTCACTTGCTACTTTCGTATTAAAGATTTTAGTTTTAATAGGGTTATTATTTTCATCATATTCCATTTTATTGGCAATTCCTTTGGTAGATATTCCTTCTACTAATCTATTTTTACTATCGTATTCAAAACTAAAGTTGTTTCCTTTGGGGTCAAATGAACTAATTAATTGATTGTTTTCATCATAATTAAATTTACTGACGCCTTTGTTTTGATTATAAGCAACGGCTAAGTTACCCTTATCATCGTAAGCAAAGGAATGGTTTTCTAAATCTTTGGTTAAGCAAACATTGGTAAAATAAAAATTATTCACTTCATTTTGAGAAATAAAAGATAACCACATACTTTCAAAATCTTCTTCAGCTACAAGGATTGTTTCAAAAAATTGCCATTCAGTAGCATGATTGTTTAATACTAATTGAGGTACTCCTTTTCCATCTCCAATATACCCCATTCCTAATAACACTATAATTCCTTCATATTCACTGTAGGGATCTTGAATGCCTTCATTTTTATACCAGAACGATAAACGATAGGTTTCATTTTTCTTACCATTAAAGATAAAACTTTGTCCTGTTCCATCAGACTCTTGGTAACCACTTACTAACTTACAAGCATGAATTCCATTAGGTAAAGTAACAATTCCACTATTAGGATTCGTTGGAATATCCCAGCCAGTGAATCCGTTCGAAAAGTCTGAGTTTTCAATTAAGTTATGGTAGTTGGCTATTTCTCCTCTTTCAAGTTGCATATCATCCATATAAACACGATCTGTTGTATTATCCGAATAAATTTTTATGAAATAGTTTTTTTCTTTATCAAGTTCATAAGTTAAACTGGTTCTTATAAATTCACTACTACTTTGATAAATCTTTTCTTCTTTTAAAAGACTTGTTTCATAAAGGACTATTTTAAAGTTATTCGTGGTTTTAAAATAGGCGCTAAAGGTATAGAAGCCGTTTTCTTTTACTTTTGGTAAAGATAATGTGTATTCTCCAGTTATTTTTAAACTTTTATCACCACTTCTTTTTTCTTCTGTAGTAATCATTTCACTTGGGTAAGTTCCTTTTTCAAAACTGGTATCTGTTAAAAGATTATTGGTGTATTTCATTTCATCAGTGAGACTGGTTAATTTGTTTTTATTTTTAGGAGATAGTGCTCCTGTATCATAATTACTAATTTTTCCATAAGCGTTTCTGATGTCTTGCGTTTCATCTAAACTGGTTGTACAAATCGTGTTTCCTTGATTATTAAACGTGTAACTTGTTATTCTACCTTTGTTATCTTTTATTCTTGTTACTTTAAATTCATAAGTGAATTCTAAGCGGTTTCCTACTTCACCATTTATACCTAATTCTTCTACGGTTTTAATTCTATAAGGAAGGGTGTCATAATACGTATAACGGTATTTTTTACCGCTTGTTTCTTCTATGGTTTCTATTAAATTCTTATTGTTATAGGTTAATTTTGTCACTCCCGTATTTGTTACAATTTCCTCAATTTCGCCATTTGATAATTCTATAGTTGAATTTTCTAAATTTTCATCGCTAATGGTTATTCTTAATTTATCTAATGAATCTATTTGTATTCTTTGATTATTTCTATTTTTTAAAATTGCAAGTTCACTTTCGTTATAATAAAAGTCAAGGTATTCATTATTGGTGTTTATTATTTTATTTAAAAAATAAGTGGAAGAACCAAGATGTTCAACAAATTCTTTTTTGTTACCATTTTTATCCGTTAAAGTATAAGTCGTTTCAGTTTTAGTGGCTGTTAAGCCTAGACCGTCTTCATCAATGATTTCTATTGTTTTGTCTTCTTTTTGATGTTCATAAAAATAATGCGTGGCTCCTGTACCATCCATATATTCTAAACAAGCGTGATCAAAATTTACTTCTTGTAAGGTTTCATAATAGTTAAATTTAAAGCCCTTCGGTAATCCGAAATTTTTATTTAGAATCCGATCGTTGGTGCTATAATTTAAAGCTAAATTTATGGGGTAATGGTTTCCTTTTGTATTTAGTAAATGAAACCTATGGAGGACATTTCCTGTTAAGTTATTAATGAACGATACGCCCCCATCAAATTCAATGGTTTGATAGGTCATATAATCATTTAAACCATTTTGATTACGATAATGAAGGATTAAGTAAGGTCTTGGATTTTGGTCATCAATCGTTGCATTATTATTTTTAGAATAAAAGTAATATTCACGATATTTATCTTCATACGTTTCTTGTTCTTGTTTAATCATGAAGCCATAGTTAGGAAATCCCGCATACCACTGTTTTACTAAGTTGGTGATGTTTAGTTCTGTTTGTCTTAGTTCAATTGTGAGCGGTACATTTGAAGTTTCATAGGCTCTCAAACAAAGTCCAAAGTCTTCGATTCTTGTTTCATATTTATTGTTCATACTATTCCAATTTGCTGTTTCTTCGGTCCAATTCGTGGTTATGGCATGAATATCAACTGGTTTTTCTAAATATTTATTTCCAAACGTTAGCTTTTCTCCCTCAAGATGTGTTTTTCCTGTTTCAATGAGCTCAGGATGACTGGTTAAATAGACTCTAGCGTCAATAATATCACAGCCTGTACCTAAGTTTGGTAAATTAAATTTCATTAGAGTTCGATAAATGTTACCTTTTGGATCCGTACCCACTATTAGTTTCTCTTCACTGTTGTAATTCTTATTGATCTCTCCATTACAAATGTAAGTATCATAAACAGATTCTTCACTATTTACTTGCATAATTGGATCTATAATAAGGGGATAAAGGGATTCATTATTTAAGATAGTTTCTTCTATTATAAAGCTTAAAGTATAATTATTGTTTTCTTTTGTTAAATGATATTGAATAGGGTAACTATTATTATTTTTATCTATTAAAGTTGGCGTTTTTAAAGTAAATACTTTTTGAATTTCTAGATTACCATTTTTTAACTCTAATTCTAAATTAGTCTCTATTTTATATTTTAGATTTTTAAAATCATTATTTTTTTGTTTTAAAATAATATTATCTTTTATTTGTTCATTTTTGATAATATATTCTATATCAATATTGTTTAAAACATTTAAATAAGTCATTTTGTTTTTGTCTACGTTATATAAGATATTTTTATTTTCTAAATTGATGTTTAAATAATGATTTTTTTTAAGTATTTGAAGTAAAAAAGGTTCTTCTTTATTTCTAACAAAGTTTACTTTAAATTCATTTTCTTTATTGGTTAAATAATTTTCTTTTAAAATAAGAGTATTGTCAATTTCGTGGTATACATTATTTTTTAGGTAATGAATGTTTTTGTCGTACATTTCGACGGTAAAGGTACCATCTTCATTATGATAATGTTTTTCTCTTGCCTTTCTTAAGATTTTTATTTCTTGCATATTAGCCTACTCTTTTCCACATATAGCATGTAATAAAAGGTGGTAAAATATTGATATTTCTATTACTATTACTCATTTCAGTAACAGGGGTAGAATGATTCCAATGCGCAAATTCTACATTTCCTGAATTGATTATGTAAGTTGCGTTTTTATTATTTTGATAATTATTTGGTTCTTCAGCAATATAACCAATAGAAGAAGCATTATTATTACAAGCACCAATCGCTGCTGATAATCGTATTTCACTTTTACCGCCTGTTTTTTCAGGACTATTCATATTTTGATTATTTTCATCTATTCCTATTGGAATTCTTCCGTGTCCCCATCTTTCCCATGTCCCACCAAAAAAAGTACTTGGGTTGATGTTATTTACACTCAAATAAATGGAGCCTAGGGGGTATAATTCATGATTGGGTTATTATTTGTATTGATCGAGTTGACGGTTAAGTTTCCGTTTTCATCTAAACTAAATTTATTGTTTTTTGATGTGATACATTCTGCTTCTAGCCTGTTAATACTCAAATTCGTTTTGTCTTCTTCTTTTGTAAAGTTGTCTTTAAAATATAATTCATCTAAATTCATTTTCTTTTCCTCTCTTTCTTTTTTTGAATTTATAAATGTGATTTTAAGTCATTTTTACACCTCCATGTGTTCAGAATAAAATAAATATGTATTTAAACCAAGAAGTCCGAAGTTGCGCAATTTTCGTTTTCTTTTCAACAGTATTTTTTTCTTTTATGTTTTAAGTGGAGGTGATTGTATGGATAAATTATCGACGGAACTTTTTTATACAATTAGTTTACTGGTTTCAAGTCTTTTGGCTCGACTTTCAAAAAAGAATCCTATGTTTGATAATTACCTTATTCCAGTTCAAAATTTATTAATTGGTGTATTGATGGCTTTAGTTGAATGGATGATAACAAAAGATTTTAAGCTAGCTGTTGCTGTATCAGGTATTATGGTTGGTGGTGTTTACGATGTATTCCATAATCTTAATATTATTCTTAAAAAATATTTGAAAAAGGAGGAATGATTTTTTATGAATTTAATTCAATACAATTATGAAGATCAATCACAATTGACACCGCATTTTAAAGCAAGTGAATGGCGATGTAAATGTGGACGTATCCATCCATTTTTTGTTGCGGAAGCGTTATCTTTTTTACTTGAGAAAGTGATGAAACAGGTTGGAGCTAGCCATGGTTATATTTCTAGTGGTTATCGTTGCCCTTATCAAGAGAAAAGGATTGGTGGATCTGGAAGTACAACACATCAAGGGTACGCTTGTGATATTAAGTTTACTGATTTTTCAGGAAAGGTTATTGAAAGTCAAAGGATTGTTTTAGCTTTGGAAGATTTAGGTCATGTTTATGGTATTGGTTATAAATGTGGTGGAAGTCCTCTTTATACTCATATTGATGTTAAGCCACGAAAATGGTATGGAGATGAATCAAAATCGATGACTCAATCTTGTTGCGATTCGTTTTATGATTATTTTAAAGGTCAAAAAAAAGAGACCTATCAGGTCTTTGATTTAGTAAAAATGAAATGGCTTAATAAGATTGTTATGAATGAAGGGAAAGGCATTTTAGCCTATGCGGGAAATTTTGGCCATGCTATTGGAGGCTTAAAAATTGATGGTTTTACGTATCGTGTCCATTATTTAAAAATGAATGTTTGGAGTTCTTGGATGACTGGAAGTGATGATTATGCTGGTAATTTAAAAGAAGCTATTGATGGAATTCAAGTTAAAAATATTCAATATCAAGCTCATTTAAAAAACGGAGACTGGCTCCATTTAATTCAAAAAGTCGATGATACCGCTTTAGGTTATGCGGGAATCTATGGTAAAGAAATTGATGCTCTAAAATTAAAAAAATAGAGTTTCTTTTTTATTTATTGTTCTTTCATTGCTTCTTCTACAGCTACTGAAACCGCTACAGTAGCTCCAACCATTGGATTGTTTCCCATTCCGATTAGTCCCATCATTTCAACGTGAGCTGGTACAGAAGAACTTCCAGCAAATTGAGCGTCTGAATGCATTCTTCCCATGGTGTCTGTCATTCCATAAGAAGCGGGTCCTGAAGCCATATTATCTGGGTGTAATGTTCTTCCTGTTCCTCCACCTGATGCCACCGAAAAATATTTTTTTCCAGCTTCTATTCTTTCTTTTTTATAAGTTCCAGCAACTGGATGCTGAAATCTTGTAGGATTCGTTGAATTTCCTGTGATAGAAATATCAACATTTTCTAACCACATAATTGCTACTCCTTCGCGAACATCGTTTGCTCCATAGCATTTTACCTGTCTTCTTTCTCCTTTTGAATAAGGTATTTCTTTGATGATTTTTACTTGACCAGTGAAATAGTCAAAGTCCGTTTGAACGTATGTAAAACCATTGATTCTGGAGATAATTTGAGCGGCATCTTTTCCTAATCCATTTAATATTACTTTTAGAGGCTCTTTCCTTACTTTGTTGGCGGATTTGGCAATACCAATTGCCCCTTCAGCGGCGGCGAAACTTTCATGACCAGCTAAAAAGGCAAAACTTTTTGTTTCTTCTGATAAGAGCATAGAAGCTAAATTTCCATGTCCTAATCCGACTTTTCGGTCATCCGCGACTGATCCTGGAATGCAAAAGGCTTGTAATCCTTCTCCTAAAGCAAGGGCAATTTCTGATGCTTTTTTTAATCCCTTTTTTATAGCAATTGCGGCTCCTAATGTATAAGCCCATTTTGCATTTTCAAAACAAATGGGTTGAATTTCTTTAACGATTTCGTAAGGATTGAACCCTTTGTCTGTACATATTTTTAAAGCTTCTTCAAAATTTTTTATGTTGTATTTTTCCATTATTGGCTTGATTTGGTTTATTCTTCTTTCATAACTTTCAAATGTCATTTTTTACTCCTTATTGTTCTCTTGGATCTATTTTTTTTATGGCTTCATCAAATCTTCCATAGATGCCTGATGCTTTTTCAATCGCTTCTAGAGCGTCGATTCCCGATTTAATGTATTCCATCATTTTCCCTATATGAACATATTTATAGCCTATAATTTGATCCTCTGAATCTAATCCGATCTCCACTATATATCCTTCAGCTAAGTTTAAATATCGAGGGCCTTTTAAATTGCTTGAATAGATCGTTCCTACTTGACTTGTCTGCCCTTTTCCTAAATCTTCTAACCCCGCACCTATAGGAAGGCCTCCTTCTGAAAAGGCGGTTTGCGTTCTTCCATAAACGATTTGTAAAAATAATTCTCTCATGGCGGTGTTAATCGCATCGCAGACAAGATCTGTGTTTAAAGCTTCTAATAAAGTTTTTCCTACTAGAATTTCACCAGCCATTGCTGCGGAATGAGTCATTCCTGAACAGCCAATCGTTTCAACTAATGCTTCTTGAATCATCCCCTCTTTTATGTTTAAAGTTAATTTACATGCTCCTTGTTGTGGCGCACACCATCCTATGCCATGCGTTAGGCCTGAAATGTCTTTTATTTCTTTGGCTTTGATCCACTTTCCTTCTTCTGGAATGGGTGAAGGTCCATGATCCACTCCTTTTTTTACATAACACTGATTTTCTAATTCATTTGTATACTTCGTTTTCTCTCCTACTTCATTCTCATTATTCTTTTTTCTATATTATAGCAAATTTTTTATCCTTTTTCTATTTAATTGTTTGCTTTAAAAAGATAAAAAAAGAACCTATTGTTGAGGTTTTTCTTCTTTTTTAGCAACATTCCATATTTTTGCTACATCACAGTTTGAGGAATATGGAAGAGGATTAGGAAGTTCAAGACGCATAATCATAGGAATTTTAAATGCGCCTCCAAATCCCACACAACTTCCAGGTTGTAAGGTTTTTTGTTTTTCAATGACATCCGAGGAAATGTTTGGAAGCATTTCTTCAATGTATTTTATGTCTTTGGGATGGGTCATTTTAAAGATTAGAAAATTTGAGACTTGAGAGATAACCGTATCAGAAATTTCAACAGGTCTTTGACTAATGATTCCTAATAATACACCATATTTTCTTCCCTCTTTAGCAATACGTTCAAAGATATTGTATCCTAATAAGTAGGTATCATTATCATGTTGGATATAACGATGGGCTTCTTCTAAAAAGATATGAAAAGGAATCGATGCTCTTTGTTTTAAATTTTTAGAAAATTCAAAGAAGAAACGAGACATAATTTTTACCATTACTTTTGCATAAGTGTCATCGATATCTTCAAGATTAATATTAATAATTTGAGCTTTATGATTGTTTTTTACAACTAAATTGCTGACAAATCGTTCTAAGGGTACGTAACCATTGCTTGCAAAGTATTTCCCTACTTTGGTGTTTAAAATGGTATTTAAACGTACTTTTAAAATAATGGCATCGTTATATAAATTAGAGTTATTTTGGAATCCTTCACTGATCATAGTAAATTCTAAGGCTCTAGTAAAATCGGCAATAGAATAATTGTATTCTGTAGGTTCTTTCATTTCTTCATACGTATCTTCAATGTGTTTTAAAATGTATTCCGTAATTAAAACACTTTCACCAAAATAACCATTTGAATCAATTTCAAAACATTCGCTGAACGTTCTGGTGTAACCTAAACCAGCAATGGTACTATCAAAGTTAAATTCGTTTGTGTGACACACTTCAATGATTTGAAAGACTTCGTTTTTCTTACGAGCGGTGGTTTGGTTACTAAACAAAATGGCTAGTAATGCTTTAGCAATTAAATGATTTTTAAATTTAATTGATTCTGGTGTGTCTTGACTAAATATTTTAGCTAAACGTAAAGTTCTTTCTAGAATCGGTAATTGGCTATGATTTGTTGCTTGTAATAAAAGGGCAAAGTCGTCAAGATTTAATAAATTGACAGGAATTTGAAGTAAGTAATCATCAGAATCGGTGGGATTAGTGGTGATAAATTTATAATTATAATTCGGATTGATTTTATTGATGCTACCAAAAGCGTTTTTGTATTCACCATAAGCATCAAAAACAAAGATGTTGGCGTTGTATGCTAGCATGTGGGGGTTTGAAAATAAGTTTTGAACGATCCGTGCCACACCACATGATTTACCACTTCCTGTGTTTCCAAAAATACCTAAATGGTTGGATAGTAAAGCATTGATGCTTGGACATACTTTAAATTCTTTATAAATAGCACTTTTTCCTAAAACAAAGGAAGAAGCGGATTCTATTCCAACTAATTCCATTAATTCAGCACTATTAATAATTCTTACTTTAGAAGAAAGCAATGGTTTTCTAATTACACCATTAACGTAATGGTCGTTTATGTATTCTCCTAGAAATCTTATTTTCATTTCTTCTTTATTAAATTCAGTAACTTCTCCTAAAATTCTTTGATCAGGGGCTTCAAAGATAACGTTGACATTCATTAAGTCTGTAGAAGCGGTTTCGCCTCCTAAATTTTCAACGTGAGCTATACTTTCACCAATATATTTTATTTTTCCAAACATCGTTCACACCTCTTTATTTTTTCTATCTAAGTATACCATAGCCTAATTGTTTTTTCCACTATAAATTTGGTACCATTCTTTTAATCGTTCAGAATCATTGGTCCAATTTTTTATATTATTCCAACTGATGGCAAAGGTTTCTTTCATGGTTTGAAAGTCGGTGATGGACTCCCAAGTTTGACAGTTAATGATAAAAAATTGTTTCTAGATACCATAAAGTCT
>CAOKAG010000027.1 GCA_948466395.1 uncultured Mycoplasmatota bacterium | reverse complement strand
TTAGAATTCTCTTTCATATTTCTACACCTTCTTATTCTAATTTACTTTCCATGGATTACTTTCTGTTCCATCTCCACTGATTGCGGAAATTCCAGATTTTAGAATCACAATTGGACGGAGCAGGGCGCCTACATTATCTAGACTATAAACATTTTCATTCCGTACTACAAAGATAGGAACCTCATATGTAGCTCTACCATTTGAATTCACAATACGCCCAAAGAACTCCCAGTAGAAATCGTGTTGGAATTGGAATAAACGACTTGATAACCAATAATGGTCTCTTATATGATTAAGATTTACTTTGTAAGCCCACAAATTATTTCCACAAGCTGCTCGAACTAAATTTATATCGGTTGTATAGAGCTCATCTCCCCCACCTTCACGTTCTCTTGAACTTCCTTTTGGACTATTACTTGCTGTTGTATTTTCTGTCCATGGTGGTCTTAATGTTTGCCCTATTTTCGTCGAAGTAACACTCTCAGTTTGTCCATTATACCCCATATATCTTGAGCCACTCGTTACGCCACTCGTTTCATATTGACTAGCAATCGTGTTTAAGGTTCCAACATATTTCTTATATCCTGTCATTCCACTAAAAAAAACTTCATTACTTGATGTGTATTCACTGACTAGATCAAGCGTTCCATCACTGTTCTTTCTAATGACTCGCCATAAAGTTAATTCGTTTGGTTTGATGGTTTGATCGCTATCAAATCCAGTAAGTGTTGAAGCTATACTATAGCTAGTATTAATTGGCGTATAACTAACATAATCACCAATCTTTATTCTATTATATAATAAATCAGTTTTAATACTTCCACTTCTCGTTGTTGTATTACCAGCATTATCGGTTAGTACTACAGAATAAGAATAACTCGTATTTGAGGCTAATCCATTTACACTACAAGTATTGCCACTACAACTGCATGTTTTTCCACCTATGGTACAAGTAAATGATTTTTCTCCTGAAATGTCTGAATTTCTTGCACTGATTGGAATAGTAATGCTTGTTTCAGTTGAGGTCACCGTTCCTAAGGTAAGTATTGGTGCTGAAGCGTCTATTTTTATAGCAGTGGCATTGTTATTTATTGAACAATTGCCTACATAATCACAAGCTTTAAAGATTGAAGTAACACTTCTTTCTACTCCATAATAAATCGTTCCTGTTTTGGTTGTTCCGTCTACTTGGTATCCCTCATCATTTTTATGTTCTGCCCAACCTTTTCCTGAATCCCAACTATTATATAGCTTGTCCACTCCACTTCCTGTATCACTTGCTGATACTGTAATGGTTACATTTCTTGCCCAATTTCCATTACTTGAATTGGTATAGCTGGGTACACTTGGCGCTTCTCGGTCGATTTTACTGATATTTCCTGTGGCTTGATTGGTCCAATTGGCTCCATCCCATATTCTTGCATAAACAGCGGCTGTATTATTGTTGTTTGTTTGATAAGTTAAAGTTGGATTGCTATTGACTTTATACCAAGTATTAGCACTAAGATTTTTAGTAGCACTTGTACTACAATTTCCTGGATCAGAACCTGTTCCACAAGAGTAACTATCGATATTGCTTGTTGCTGCACTACTTGTTCTAATATAGTAAGCTTGTGTCGTTAAGCCACTTGCATTAAAAGTAACAGTAGCTTCCTCTTTATAAAAATACCCATTTACAGCATTGGTTAAGACTTGATTGCTTGCATTGTAGCCTTTTAAACTAATCGTTGGCGTAGACATCGTTCCCGTTGTGACAGAACCAGTTTTAGTGGTTTGATTGCCAACTTTATCAGTAACAATAATTTGATAGTAATACGTGGTATTATTATTTAATCCTGTTAAATTACAAGTTGAGGTAGTCACACTATTAGCATTGGCATTATACGTACCATTTGTTGTACCATATTTACAAGTTACCCCTGCAATTTGCGACTCGGTATCACTTGTGGTAATTGGAATGGTCGCTCTATAAGAGGTTTTGGTTGGATTACCAATCGTAACACTAGGAGCAGTTTGGTCAAGTTTTGAAAGCGTACTCGTTCCACTTGTTGAAAAATTAACCCCATCATACAACACCGCATAGATGGTTCCAGTACTATTTAAAGCACTTCCATAAGTAATAATAGCATTTTCATTAACTTTGTACCAAGTATTAGCACTCATACTTGTACCACTTTGTGAAGTACAATTGGCTGGTGTGCTTCCTGTTCCACAAGATTCTACTAATGCCACATTACTGGTTCCAGCTACACTGCTTTTAATATATCTTGAGGGTTGAGAAACATGAGTGGTATTAAACGTTACATTGGCTGTTTCTTTATAAAAATAACCATTTTGAGCTTGAATCGTGCCATTGCTTTTATTATAACCTGTAATACTAATTGTAGGACGACTAATTTCTCCAGTTTTAGCACTACCTGTTTTTACCGTTTGATTTCCTACTGCATCTTCTATGGTCACTTGATAATAATACGTGGTATTATTTTTTAAATTGGTCAAAGAACAATTTCCAGAATTAATCGTTGTTGCTGTACTACCATAATCCGTATTGGTTCCATAAACACAAGTCATGGTTCGAATACCAGAGGCATCATTCATTGCTAAGGGAATACTAATCGAATTACTGGTAGTTACCGCTGTATTTAAAGTTAGACTTGGAGCAGTTTGATCAATAACAGGAAGCGTCACTTCTTTAACATCACTATAATTGACACCATCGTAAGAAAGCGCTTTAATCGTTACTCGTTGCTGATTTTCTTTATCAAAAGTAAGCGTTTTATTTCCTTCTATCTTATACCAAACATCTTGTGTTTCTGCATTTAAGTCTTCACTACAATCCTTAGGTAAATAACCACTTCCACAAGTAACAGTACTAATTGGAGTCAAACCTGTACTATTTGTAATACGTACAAAATGTTCTATCGTATCACTAAAAGAAAGAGTAACGGTGCCTGTATAAGCAGAGTCGGTTGTATTATCTAAACGATTTCCCTCTTTATCTTGATAGACAGTCGATACTTCAGGTAGCGCTATATCTTTCGTCTCTAATTGTCCTGTAAGAGTGGTTACATTTCCAACTTTATCCAAAGCTACTATTTCATAATAATACGTTTTATTGTTAGTCAAATGTTCTAAAACATACTCTTCATTTTTAAAAATAGTAGTTTGAGTCAACGCTTCTGGTGTTTCTCCATACTTAATGACCACATTTTCTAATCCTGAATCCAAATCGTTTGCATTTAATTGAATAGCTGCCGTATTCGTCCCCGAAGTGATACGAACCACTTCTAAAGAAGGCCCTTCTTTATCAATATTAGCAAGCGTAACTTTTGTACTGTCTGTACATTTATCTCCTACACAAGACAAATAATCAATAACTGGATTTTCCTTTTCTCCATCTTTGGATTTAAAAGTAATAATTCGACTGGTTCGATACCAAACCTCTGGTTCAAAAGTAGAAAAGGTTTCAATATCTTGACAATCTAAATAAGGAGTCTCTGTACTGCATTTTTTTAAAATAGAACCGACAATCGATACATCCTTAGAAACTTTTACATAGCATTGACTTTTTTCACCTGCACAATTAATGGTTACTTGATTTTCATAAGCAAAACCATTTGTTGAAGCTAAATCTTTAATCTCTTCTCCATTTTTCATTAAATTTAAAGTCGTCACATCTGGAGAAGTCGCAAGAACCGTATTAGGCGTTCCTGACACCACTACTTTACTAATAAAGCTTTTATTCATACTTTCTTCATCAGAGGCTTCATCCATCCATATTCTTAAAGTATGAGTCTTACTTTCTTTACCATCTAAGTATCCCGTTAATAAAACCCTTGATTCCGCCCCAGTATAATCGTCTTCTTTATAGATAGGGGTTGATTTATCAAAATTAGCCAATACATTAATTCCATTATCATCTAGAGCAACAGCAATATAATGACTATCTAAACGTTCTTCCACTTCCATACTTTCAAGATTAATACTATAATCAACCAAACTATTACAAGTATTTTTTATGGTAAACGTATACGGTTTTAATTTCATGCCTTCTTCATTAGAAATAGGATGAGTTTCTAATAAACGGATCCCTTCACTTTCCTCGACCATTTCGATATTTAAACAATCGGTCCCTATAACATTAACACTTTTTTGAGTAGCATTAAAACTCCAATAAGCATAACTTATTCCTATCACACCACATAAAACAAGTAATAGAAAGATAACTGTTAATATAATTCTCTTTTTTCTCATAACGCACTCCTTTTTTACAAACTCATAAATACCTTATTTACAAGTACTCTATTTAATAAACCAATTATAGCAATTTAAAGTTGCAATATCAATACAAAACAATATCAAAATGATATTACTTTGTTTTTTTTATCATAAAGAGTATACCAAATAAACCTTAAAAAAAAAGTCGAAAAAAGAAAGCTTTTTACAATTTTGCCCTAAAAAAAAAGAACCTTTTTTCTTTGTGAACTATTTGGGGTTCACTTCATTTTAGCTCTTTTTTGTACGATAACGATTCTTAGGATCCAATTCAGCTTTACGCAAACGAATATCATCTGGTGTCACTTCAACGTATTCATCATTTTCAATAAATTCCAAAGCTTCTTCTAAAGTAAACTTCTTAGGCGTCGTTAAATTAATCGCTTCATCGGCTCCACTACTTCTAGTATTCGTTAAATTCTTGTTTTTACAAGGATTCACATCCAAATCATTATCACGATTATGTATTCCTACAATCATACCGACATACACATCCGTCGCAGGTTCAATAATTAATGTTCCACGATCTTGTAAATTCCATAAAGAGTATCCTAACGCCTTACCATTTTCCATGGAAACCAAAACACCATTTTTACGTCTAGTAATTTCACCAACATAAGGTTTATAATCTTCAAAACTACGAACCATTATTCCTTCACCACGCGTATTCGTAATAAAAGAACTACGATATCCAATTAAACCTCTTGTTGGGGCAGAAAACTCTAAATGGGCTTGATTATTTTCACTCGAAACCACTAACAATTGACCTTTTCTTTCTTGTAAATCACTAATAACGGTTCCTGAATACTCATCAGGGCAATTAATGATGACTTTTTCAAAAGGTTCAAATTTCTTTCCCTCGCGTTCTTCCATTAAAACTTCAGGTTTAGAAACGGATAATTCATACCCTTCTCTTCGCATGTTTTCTAAAAGAATCGATAAATGAAGTTCTCCACGACCACTCACTTTAAAACCATCTGCATTCGTAAGCTCTTCAACCACAAGTCCAACATTCGTTTGTAACTCACGTTCTAATCTTTCTTTAATATGTCGAGTCGTTAAAAATTTTCCACTTTTTCCAACAAAAGGAGAATTATTAACCAAGAAATTCATCGAAAGCGTTGGTTTTTCAATTTCAATAGGAGGAAGAGGTTCAACATGATCTTTATCACAAATCGTATCCCCTATAGAAATAGCACTACAACCCGCAATAGTAACAATATCGCCATAATAAGCGATTTCTTTTTCAACTTTTTTTAAACCTTCATTCACAAACAATTTAGTAATCTTAAAATTTTCTAAACTGCCATCGTTTTTAGACAAACGAACCATTTGTCCATTTTTAATGCATCCTTTATTAACACGACCAATACCCAAACGACCAATATACTCATCATAACCTAAATTACTGACTTGCAATTGTAAAGGATCACTTTCATTTCCTTTAAAAGGTTCAACCACTTCTAAAATCGTATCAAGTAAAGGTGAAATACTAGTCGAATCCTCTTCTAAACTTTTTTTAGCAATACCATCTCTGGCAATACCATAAATAATTGGAAAATCAAGTTGTTCATCACTAGCATTTAATTCCATAAAAAGATTAAACGTCATATCAACGACTTCTAAAGGACGAGCATCTTTCTTATCAATTTTATTAATAAACAAAATCGGTCTCAAATTTTGTTCTAAAGCCTTTTTTAAAACAAAACGAGTTTGAGGCATAGGCCCTTCTGCTGAATCCACCAAAAGAACCACTGTATCCACTGTTTTAATAACACGTTCAACCTCACTTGAAAAATCCGCATGTCCAGGTGTATCCACAATATTAATTTTAACATCCTTATAACGAATTGCACAATTCTTTGAATAGATAGTAATCCCTCTTTCTCTTTCAATATCATTACTATCCATTACACACGTTGCCACTTCTTCATGAGAATTAAAAACACCATTTTGATTTAAAAGCGCATCAACTAAAGTACTTTTTCCAGCATCAACGTGGGCAACAACCGCTATATTAATTATTTTATCCATATAGAAAACCTCAAACTTTCAAAAACGTATAAAATTATACCTCAAAATAAGTTACTTTTCAATAACTTTACTCATTATTTTGTCAAGATGAAACACTTTACTGTACTCCATTAAACGTTCTATATCTATATCTTTACGATTCAAGTAATGTCGAACGATCTTTTCTCTTTTTTCTAAATCCATTTTCATTCGAAAAAGATCACAAAGACACCTTTCCATATTGTAAAGACGAATTGGATTATCAAAAGGACTTTTAATCGACACAATTCCCAAATCATAATATTTAGAATCCACATGATGCACTTTATAATCCCCTCGTACTTTTTTATCTTTAACAACAGTTATATCAATATCAACTGGAAAATCTGTCGTCAGTTTCCATAAATAAAGCGCAGTCAAATGCGAAAACACCACACTCGGATACATTTTCTGAAGAATAAAATAATCATCTTCTAAAAGCGTATTATCTATATATAAGCCATGATGTACTTTTCTTATTAAACCCATTTCAATATATTTTTTAATCATAGGTTTACATATTTTTAAATTTAAAAAATCCTCAGTAGTCATATACCCTTGATTTTTTTCTAAAACACTTTTAATCTTCTCTACTCTATTCATAAAAAATCATTTACTTTCGTACCTACATAATAACATAACTTCCTTCTATTGTAAATAAAAACAACAGTCAACTTGACAAAAAAAAACGAATCAACTCGTTTCTAAATTTCCAAACCATTTTCTAAACGTACGAACAAAATAATTCAAAGCAAACACCACATAACAGACTTCGATGGCCAATCCCCATAAAGCAAAAAAAGTTAAATTATAATTAAACAAACTGTCAATGACTTGATCTCCCAAATCTCTAATAAAAATAAAAGGAATTTTTAAAAAACAAGTAAGCATGAGCAAAATCAATAAATCAAGAAGTATTTTTCCTCTCTTTTTTCCTTCACAATTCTTAAGAAAAGTTCCTAGATTAACTAAATCATGATAAAATTGAACCAAAAAGGATTCTTTTTTAGGAACAGAAGGAGACTCTATTCCTCTACGTTTACAAACTTCCAAAACGAGATGATCCATGGTTCCAAAACTTTTTATAACTTCTTCATCTGGCTTTTTAGAAGCATCAATTTTATTAATATAATAAAGAACTTCTTCTTCTAGCGCTTTTTTATCTAAAAATTTCAAATGGCTTCTTAATTGTTTTATAAACGTTTTTCGATTCATTTCCATCCCACTCCCTATTTTTTATTTATCCTATTTTCAATATAATTGCATCTACTTTTTTCTTTCATTTGAAGAACAACGGCATAATCTTTTCTATTTTCCAGTTTTTCCTTTTCATATTTTACTACAACCAACTTATCAGGTTTTCTCTGAACCTCTATTTTTTCTTTTAACAAAAAAATCATATCGCTTTCTCTTTCAAGTAACTCCGTATTATCTAAAATATCTATTTTTGACACAATCTCTACAGGAGAATAATAAAAAGGCGTTTCTGGCTGTACAATGCCTATATAAGACGTTTTATGACTTGAATAAAACACATTCTTCAAATAAAGAGGAATGACTTCTTTATCAATATTAGTAAAATAGGCAAAAAAAGACTTATCAATTTTAAACTCAATTTTTTTCAAAATACGAGCCACATCCACTAAAGAAAGCATAAAAGTTTCAAAAGAATTCATTTTTAAAAGACTAAAATATTTAACTCGTAGTTTAGCATTGGTATAATAATCAAGCGTTTGATACGCATTATTAAACAAATCTATTTTTTGATTAACAATAATCTTACTAATGGTTTCATTAATATTAATTTCATTTAAAGCCCCTAAACTCATTAAAACATGTAAGCATTCTCTTAAAATGGCACATGAAGCAACAAAACAAGCGCTTTTCTCTGAATCACTTAATTTTTCATAAGATTTTTTAACATTTACAATAAGACGTTTTTTATCAATTTCTTCTATCGCTCCCTCTGCATGGATCATTGGTGGCAGAACCACTTTGCTCTCTAAAAAGGAAACCAAATAATCTCCTAAAAACTCTTCTGAAACTTCTTTTTGATTTTCATACTTTTTTTGGATCTTTTTCTTTTCATTTTCTATAAATTGCTCAACAGAAATCATCTTTCTACATTCACTATTCTGATCAATTCGTTCTAACTCTTCTAAAAAGTCTTTTTTCCCTTTAAACAATTTTTTCCTAATTTTTAGCTGTTGATCTAAAACATCAATTTTTTTAGTCACATCTTGAATCTCATAAGGATAACGATTCAATAAATAAACATTCTGAAAATGAGCTTCTGAAAATTCCAGTTCTTTAATATAATTGGCTAACGTTAATATAAAATCACGAATCGCATCAAAGCTAGAAAGAGATTGAAATTCCTCTTCCAATCGTTTCAGCACGTCATCACTATTATCTAAGGTATCCAGCAACAACTCTGATTCATAAACTTCTTCTTTTTTATCTTTTTGAAAATCTTTTAACTTTTTATAAAACGTATTAGTTAGTACCCTTAAACGTTCTGAATACTCTACAACTTTATTAAACGTTTCACTTTGATTTTTAAATTTCTCTTTTAAAATAGAAAATAAAATAGACACCGTTCGAGAAAGTTGCTTTTTTATTAAATCCTCTTTAGGATCCACATAACTTTCTAAAAAAGCTGAAAAATTTTTCATTTCTTCAAGAGTCAAAACTCGATTTTTATATTTATAAATAATAACTGGATCTAACACTTCATAATTATCAAACTCAATACTTAATTGATAATGATCTTTATTACTAATAAACCACCAATATTTAAAAATCGCTTCCTCAACACTTATTTCATCATCAAAATAACTCACACGTTCTAAATGTCCATATTGCTTATTGGGCCATACAAAATAAACACCCAAACGCCCTTCATTTTCATAAAGATAGGGGGCTCTATTGAGAGAATAAAAACCATATTTTTTTAAAACTTTTAAAATATCTTCTTTCTTTAGCATATAATTATCCCCTTTTATACTCATTCCAATTATAACATAACAAAATATAATTTTCGAGTCTTTTCTTCTTATTTAAAAACAAATTACTTTTCCCCTTCATACAAAACCACATTTCCATCAATTTGAATGACTTCTTCATTGTTTAACGTCAATTTTAAAGTTTCGTTTTCCAACTGATAACGAAGCATTTTACTCGTTTTATAAGGCACAATAGTTTCATTGGAAGAAACATAGACTTCATCTGACTCATCGACTAATATAAAATCACTTTGAAGGGTTTCATTATAGGGAAAAAGAAAAATCTTTTTATAAACAAAAAGGTCATTATTTCGATTACGTAATTTTTCTTGCCCTGTAATACTTAAATTTTTATCGGAATAAATCCAAAAACCAACACTATCCATCAAGCCGATTTCATCAATATGACCATCAAATTTTTTATTTAAATGTTTTTCTTCTAAATTAACCACTAAAAATTCTTTTTTATCTGAATAAACAACTGGCGCCCCTTCCCCACAAGTAGAATGTAAGTACCCTTCCCTAAACTTACTGATTCCAATAATTTTTTCATCATGATTTAATTGAATCAAAGGTAAATCAACGGACGTTTGCTCCATTAATTTTTTAAAGCCAATGGTTTCCTCTCCAATAACAATTCCCATATTTTCGAAAAATTCATCCATTTTAAAAGCGTACAAATCCCCTGTTTCAGTTAATAACAAATACGTCATATCTACACTTGCACAATCATTTAACGTATTAAAAATCGTAACATACTTTAAAGAAGAGTTAACAGGAAGTTCATGTTGATCGTCTGTTAAAAATAAATGCCCCTCCTTTATTTTTAAAAGCACCTCTCGACAAGTCGTATCATCGGGATCTTCTAAGCAATAAATTTTCATAACAAGTTGATTTTCTTCTAAATCGTTTAAATATAACGCGTCATCTTGATCTTGATCTAAAATAGAAGGGGAAGAAACGGGTGGCTTTTCCGTTTCTTGTAAAAAAGAATTTTTATAGTTCCACATAATATAATAACATCCCCCTATTATTCCTAAAAAAAGGACAATAAACAATAAAGAACTTTTTTTCATATTCCACTATCTCCTATAATAGTTATTTTACCACAATTTTCGAAAAATAACTTGCTAAATACGTCGATTATTAGTATGATTGAACTAGAAATAGGTGTTTTATGAAAAAAGAAAAAACAACATTAATTAAACCTAAAAAAGAAAAAAAGAAGGAATCATCCAAAACAACCTTGATTTTTTCTTTAATCTCTCTAATTTTAGGCATTATCCTACTAACGAGTTCTACAAAAGCAGTAATCATAGTCTGTTACATCATTGGAGGCATGATCACTTTATTTGGCCTATATCATTTATTTAGCTATTACCGATTAAAAAAAGAATTAAAAATAGACGACAATCAAAAACTCGTAATAGGAGTCGCTTTCTTATTTATTGGACTTTTAATTATTATACTATCAAGCGTATTAGAAACTTGTCTCAGATTCATTATTGGTTTTTCCCTTATAGTCAATGGCATAAAAAAAGCGCTTTTCTCCATCAATACTCGTAACTCCATTCTATTAATTCTTGGTCTTACTTTTATGGCAATGGGATTATATACCATTCTTGCTGAAAATATTATTTTTCAAATCGTTGGCATTTTACTAATCGCATCCAGTGTTATAGATCTTCTAAATACGTTTATATCCAAAAAAAATAAAGCATAACGCTTTATTTTTTCTTTGTATTTGAATTCGTTTTTTTAGCTTTACCAGTTGTCGATTTCGTCTTCGTTGTGGTCTTTGGCTTACTTGCTGTTGTTTTAGTAGTCGTTGTCTTTTTAACTTCCGTTGACGTTTTTTCAACGTTTGATGTACGTTCCTTTTTTTCTTCGGTAGTAACCTCTTCTTTAGCCATGTAAATTAAAAAGCCTACTCCTGCTACAATCAAAACTAAAATAACAATCGTAACCGCTGCGCCATTATCTTTTTCTTTCGCCGAGTCATCAAAATATTTTTTAACCACATCTTGATAACTGCCATCACTATTTAAATAAGCTTTTTTTATCGTCGCTTTAAGCGAATCATTCCAAGAGGAAGTATACCCTTCAAAATTTTCTTTTCCAATAACAATAAAAGGCACTCCCTCTAAATTGACATTTAGCTCCTTTGCAACCGATTCCATTACACTCGCATTTTTTTTACTTGAAGAAACTTCTTTTTCTACTAAATTAAAGTATTCTTTATATTCTTCGTCCTCACTTAGACTTGTAAAAAATTCCAAAGCGGATTCACAAAAGCCACAACCATTTCTTCTAAAAAGATAGACATTTATTTTTTCATTCGCTTTTACTCCTAATGGAAACAAGACGATCAATATTAATAAAAAAACAAGACTTTTAACTTTTTTCATAACTTTACCTCTCCTTCTTAGAAGATATTATACATTTTTTTCACAACTTTGCCAATAAAAAAAGAAAAACTTAATTTTCCTTTTCTAAACAATCCGAGCATTCACACTCTAAACTTTTTTTCTTTTGTTTTATCTTACTCTCGTCCACATTAGATAAACTATAAAAACCATTGGTTTCCATTTCCTTAAATAAATCATGATGCATTTTTACCGTTTCATTTAACGCTTTATTAAACGCTCCATTAACCGTTTCATTTGTCGACTCCATCACCCCATGTAAATATAAATCACCCATAACTTTACTTCCAAACATAACATTTTCCATTAAATATTTATCGTTCATAACACGCCTCCTTACATCAAATCCATAAACATTTTTAATAAATTTTCATGTTTATGTTTCAACTTCTTAACAAATTTACCTAAACTTTCTATATTTAAACAATCTTCTACTTCATCAAGCATTTCAATCATATAAATTTCATGATTAATGGCATCTTCTACATATAACAGCTCTTTTTCTGTCATACTTCCACCTCCAGTATTTAATATGGCAAATTTTTAAGAATTTAAATAGGCATTTTTTTCCAAAGTTATTTTTTTACCAATCCTTCGGGCGTTAATTCATAAATTTCATCAACCACTTCTTGTAAATAGTTTCGATCGTGAGAAACACTTATAATGGTACCCTTAAATTTTGAAAACATGCTTCGAATAACAGGATTTGATAATGGACTGACATTTCGAGTGGGCTCATCCAAAATTAAAACATTACAGTGATTTAGCACAAACTTAGCCAAAAAGACTTTTACTTTTGTACCATTACTTATCTTTTTAAACTCCGACATCATTTCTTCCTGTGTTAAATGCATATTTCCTAAATATTGACGGGCTTTTGTAAAATCTTCTTGATTGCCATTAGGAAAAATAAAGGATAAAACAGAACAATTAGAATAAGCCTCGATGTAATTTTGTGGCATATACCCTACTTTTATATCAGTTCGATCTTTTAAATTGTCATAAATTTTCTTTAAAAGTGTCGACTTTCCTACACCGTTCCTACCTACAATAGCTAAATGAACGGGACCAACAACACATAAATGAATATTTCGGGCTAAAACGTTATTAGAAACCTTCAATTCTGACCATTCTATATGAAGAATAGACTTACTTTTAGGAACAAATACCGAATCGAAAAAGAAGAAAATTTTTTCTTCAACATCAGGAATTTCCATCCGTTCTTGTTGCTCTAATTTTTTTTCTTGAGCTTTCAAAGCATGCATTTTTTTCTTAAGCACCTTAGCGCCATGTGGATTCTTTCTAGAAATTGTATTTTGTTGATACTCAACTTTTTGCATAACTCGATTTAATTTTTCTTGTTGCTGATTCATTTTTCTTTTTTCAAACTTAGCTTGTTCCGTTTGAACTTCAATTTCTCTTAAACGCTTAGAAACATATAGCTCATAATTCCCATTAAATAAAGTATGACGACAACGTGTCTTTTTTCTTATTTGCTCTAAATTTAAAATACGATTAGCAGTATGCGAAAGTAAAGTTTCATCATGTGAAACATAAAGAATGGGTTTAGAAGTTTGATTAATAAAACATTCTAACCATTCTAAAGAAATAAGATCCAAATCATTCGTTGGTTCATCTAACAATAAAACCTCACAGCCATCTAAAAGTAATTTTAACAAGCGAACCTTAACAGACTCTCCACCCGATAAAGTAAAAAAAGAACGCTCTAAAATAGCATCATTTAAATTAAAAGTGTTTAAATAACGGTAAAAAGAATGACAGTTGTCAAAATACGATTCCTCATCAGGAAATAAAAACGCCTTCACTTGTTTTTTTAAATCTTCTTCTCCTAAGGACTGCTCTAAATACCCCACTTTTTTTCCATTGAAAGTAACTTTTCCTGTTATCTCTCCATAAGAGAGTTGATTTAAAAGTGCTTTTAAAAGAGTAGACTTGCCATTGCCTTCCTCCCCTATTAAAGCCATTTTATCGCCTTCTGATAAAACAAAAGATAAATTTTCAACTAAAAATCGATCATTCAATCGAATACTTAAATTTTTCACTTCAAACATTTTATGCCTCCTAAAATTGGCATAACTCATTATGCCCTCTTAAAAATTTATCTTCATTTTTACACCTCCATCAAACTCTTATTTTTTTAGAACCTCATCGCTTTGTTCTAGACCATCATTCATCATTTTTGACTGTAAAGCTTGAATCCGCGCTTCTAAAACCTGTTTAATAATTTTTAATTCTTGATGAGTGATTTCAATTAATGGCTTTCCTTTTAATTTTATAAACTGATCAAAATCGATTTTAAGCATCAATAAATAAGATTGAATTTGTCTTATAAATTGCATCATTTCCCTAATCTTTTTAAGAGTTCGAAATGAGATGTTCTTTTCTTCTAGATTTCGAACTTTTAAAAATTCATCAAAATCCATTCCTTGTTCTTCTACCTCTAAACGAGCTTTTATTAAAGCATCGTCTCTTTCAATTTTTAAATCAAATAAAATTTTCTCAATCGATTTTGTAGGTTTCCTATAGCGTTCAGGTTCAAAAGCGGTTCTATTTTTCACATTCAAATAATCATGATAAGCTTTTTCTATTAATTCTCTATTATACAAATTTTTCATTTCTTGATTCGCTTTTTCATAAAAAGAACAAAAATCATCGTGTGCCTTAGCCTTAGCTTTTATAGATTTATATTCGTCAGAAATACGACCCATTTTTTCTCTAAAACTTATAAAATAGCTTAAAATGAAAGGAGTGGTTGATGCCAATTCTATTTCTTTTTTTAAAGTATAGTTGTATTCTCTAAATTTAACATCCATTTCGTTTAAAAAAAGAAGATAATCATTTAATTCTTTTTTAAACCTATTTATTTCTGGAGCAAAAAGAGAATTAAAAAGATCCTCCTTTGTAAAAGTTGTAGTATTAGGATAATTCGCATAACCCTTATTATTGTTAAAATGATTAGAATTTGAAAGGTTATTTAAATCATCATCATACTTTTTTCTTTTAGAAGGATCACTTAAAACAGAATAAGCTTCATTTATCTTTTTAAATTTCTCTTCAGCAACTTTATCATTAGAATTAGAATCAGGATGGTATTTTTTAGCTAATTGACGATAAGCCTCTTTTATTTGTTGTGCATCAGCTGTACGAGGAACACCTAGTTCTTTATAATAATCTACTGACATAAAAATCACCTACTTTAAAAAAGTTTATCATAATTAATATAATTAGTAAATTCTAATTTATTACACATTATTTGACAAATATTATGTAAATATGCTAATATGATGGCATCAGTGAGGAACTGGTGAATATAATAAATAAGAAAGGATGTTATTTATATGAAAAAAATGATAATTAATAATACTTGGCGTCATATAGGTAACACTTATACAGATCAGATTTAAATTCGATTATAGGTATAAGTGGATTTTTGCATTGCTTATACCTGTATGAAAAATAAATAAACGATAAAAAGGAATACAGGTTTAAAATTATAACTTGTGTTCCTTTTTTTTATTTAAAATTATAGCTATAGTATTTTTGAGAAGGTTAAGCAATGTCATAAAGATTTTAAAAGGAAAGGAAAAATACGATGGATGTAAAAGAACTATTAAAAAAATTAGTTAGCTATAACACTATAAAAGATAATCAAAATAAAGAAATTATGGACTTTATTGAGGATTATTTAAAAAAGTATAATTTCACTATTAAAAGAATTCATAAATGTTTAGTTGCTTATAATAGTGAAACACCTAATATTGGGTTTATTGGTCATACAGATACAGTTGATTATGAATCGTGGGAGGGTAATCCATTTACTCTTCATGAAGATGAAGATAGGTTAATTGGTCTTGGTGCTTGTGATATGAAAGGTGGCTTAGCGTCAATGTTATCTGCTGTTTCAAAATTAGATTTAACTAAAAATAAATTAGCACTATATTTTACAAATGATGAAGAAATTAGTTTTGAAGGAATAAAAAATATTAGAGAATTTATTGTTCCTGAAAATATTATTATTGGAGAGCCAACAGACAATATCCCCATTTATGGTACTAAAGGAGTTTTAGAATTAAAAATCGAATTTTATGGGATAAAATGCCATTCATCAACTCCAGATAAAGGGATTAGTGCAATTTATGAAGGTATTAAATTTATTGATAATATTCGAGATTATTATGAAAATGAGATTAAACAAGAGAGAGTATCAGACTTTGAAGTTCCTTATACAACCATGAATATAGGGATGATTAAAGGTGGAGAATCAGTTAACTCTGTCGCGGGAAAATGTGAGATGAGTATAGATTTTAGAATTGCAAAATTAGAACATCTAGAAAGTATAACTAAAAAAATTAAAAACTTACTAAAACAATATCATTCTAAATTAACAATAAAACAGAGTATTCCACCTAAAATAAATAAAAATGATATAGAATTCTTAGAAGAACTTTCTTCACCAAAGAAAACAAAGTGTTACCTAACAGAGGGTTCCTATATTGATAAGAATTTTATTATATTAGGTCCTGGTCCAGATACATCTCATC
>CAOKAG010000026.1 GCA_948466395.1 uncultured Mycoplasmatota bacterium | reverse complement strand
ATTCACTAATGGTATCTCCAACTTTATATTTATTCTTGGCACCATCAAGCAAGATAACGGCATTCGCCCAATTCTTATTTTCATAATTGTACCACTCGGTGGTTGGATCAGCATAAGTAACCACTCCGTTATTTCCTATTACAATAGGAATCAGTTCGTCTCCTAATTGAGGCTCTGCTCCATTTAACGTGGCTTCATTATAATGTTCCTCTGTCTTTTCTGTAAACATAAGACTACATTTTGTTTTCTTGGTTAATCTTCCTAATCTGATTGTCCATGCTTCATAATCCCATTCCCCTGTTGTATGATCACATTCTACTTCCACTTTATACTTATTTTCTTGAGGAATGTCAGTTACATTTTCTCCATTGACTTGGATAGCTAGGGTTAAATCATTCGCTACAAAGTTAGGCACTCTTCCTCTTATCACATTAAACTCTGCTTCTTCTTTATAAAATGCAAACGTTTTATAAAGAGTAATGGCTCCTACTACAAAAAGAATCCCTAACACTGAAAACAAAATCGTTCGATTTCTTTTTTTATTTTTTTTAAATTCTTGAAATTTCATGCTTCCCTCACTTTTAGGTATATTTTACCTATTAAAATCAATTATAGGTATCACTTACCTAAATGTCAATAGGTAAATAATAACTAAGATAAAATAAAAAAGGTGATTACATGAATCGATTAAAAGAAATTAGAGAAGATAAAGACTTAACTCAAAAAGAAATTGCAAAATTTTTAAAAATTGATCAATCAAATTATAGTAAATACGAATTAGAAAAAATAAATATTCCACTAGACATCATCTTAAAACTTGCTGATTTCTATAAAACCAGCACAGACTATTTACTCTATAGAACCGATAATCGCAACCCTTATGAAAAAAGCATCATAAAAGAAAATGAAAAGTACTAATTCAATCAAGATTAGTACTTTTTTCTTTATAATAGCTATATCTTTCCATAGCGTATTTTTTATTTAATTCTAATAACTCCTTAGCCAATGATTCATTTTTAATCTTTAAAGAATGATAACGAACTTCATTATTTAAGAAAGAGTCATATAAAGAGAAATCAGGCTTTTTAGAATCCAAATACAATTGATTTTCTTTTGGAACATAGCGCATTAAAAGTTGATAACCACACTTAACCGCTAAATCTTGTTCTTCAGTAGTACAAGAAAGTCCACCTTTAATTCCATGTTCAACACAAGGAGAATAAGCAATCACAATCGCTGGTCCTATATGTTCATCTGCTTCTTTCAAAGTTTTAATCGTTTGGTTAAAATCCGCACCCATTGAAATACTTCCTACATAGCAATTAGGATAACACATGGCAATTTTAAACAAATCTTTTTTATGATTTCTTTTTCCATAATTTGAAAATTCACAAACCTGTCCCATTGTAGAAGACTTAGACATTTGACCTCCCGTATTGGAATACACTTCTGTATCAAGGACTAATATTTTAATATTTTCTCCACTTGATAAAACATGATCAATGCCTCCAAAACCAATATCATAAGCCCAACCATCTCCACCAATCGCCCAAACACTGCGACTTGGAATGTAGTCGATTAAATCGCTTAAATCTTTGGGAATTTCTAACTCTTGTAACTCTTTTTTTAAAGGATACGTCACTTCAAAATTTTCTTTATTTTCTAACCACGTTTCAAATCGTTCTTTTATAGGCAAAGAAACTGAATTTAAAGAAAGTTCCATAATCTGTTTTATACGTTCTCTTTTCAAATTATAAGACTGAATCATTCCCAAAGCAAACTCCGCATTATCTTCAAACAAACTATTGGCCCAAGGAATCGTATAAGGCGTAGAAGGAACAGAGCCACCATAAATACTGGTGCATCCTGTTGCATTAGCAATAACCAATTTATGACCTAAAAGTTGTGTTAAAAGGCGAATATAACTGGCTTCTCCACAACCAGCACACGCCCCACTAAACATAAATTCTGGTTTGACAAAACTTAAATCATTCACGGTCTTTTTATTAGGAATATCAAGTGATTCTTGACTAAAATAAGCATCACTTTGCGCTTGAAGTTTCTCGTCATATTTTCCAAACTCTAGCGCTTTCTTTCCTTTTAATCCTGGACAGACATTAATACATAACCCACAACTGGTACAATCGGCTTCACTAATACTAACTAAATAATGATACTGATCGCTCCCAAATAAGGGTTTACCAACACGTTTATCTTCTGTTTTAAAAGAGCGAATCACCGCATGAGGACATACAAAACTACAGCGTCCACACTCAATACAATTTTCAGGAAGCCACTTAGCCACTCTATCAGATACATTTCTTTTCTCTAATTGAGATAGCCCACCAGGAAAAGTCCCATCTTTTAAAACCTCAACCTCACTTACCTTTAAATTATCCCCTAATCGTTGATTAATACATTCAAAAATAGTTTTGGGTTGTTCTCTACTATAACCTTCTCTTTCTAACGAAAGACAATGCAAAGCATCAAAAGCCTTTTGAATCGCTTCTTTATTATGGGCAATAACCTCTTCCCCTTTATCTTTAAACGTTTCTTCAATGGTATCACTAACAAGTTCTAGAGACTCCGATATACCCAATAATTTAAGCATAATGACTTCAATAATTTTATTAATTTTTCCTTTAATTTGACATTCTGTTGCAATTGATGAGGCATCAACAACCATGACAGTAATCTGGCGATCTAGAATAATTTTCTTGTCTTCCAAACAAATCTTTTTCTTTAATGCTTCTTCATCTGTCGTATTAATTAATAAAACGCCTTGTTCCTTAATCGTATCAATCATTCGATACTTTTTAAAATATTCATCTTTAGTTACCACAACTAAATCAGGACTTGTAACATAAAATGGCGAATAAAATTCTTTATCTTTAATTCTTAAATTATTAACGGTGACCCCGCCACTCTTTTTAGAATCATATAAAGAATAGCCATCAACAAATTTATTAAGTTTCTCACTTGCTAAGCTGAGTAATTCTTTACAAGCACTGACCATACCATCACTACCAAAACCATATACTACAATTTCTTTTGCCTCTAAGGGTAAAGAATAATTGTATTTTTGTAAACTAAGATGGGTAACATCATCTTCAATTCCTATAGTAAAAGGATTTTTCAAGTTACCTTCTAAATTCATAAAAACACTATAAATATCACTAGGGGTCGTATTTTTACTAGAAAGACCATAACGTCCTCCAATAATTTTAACCTCCAAATCATTTAAAGCCGCTAAAACATCAAGATACAAAGGCTCGCCTATACTTCCTGCTTCTTTTGTTCGATCTAAAACAGCTATCCGCTTAACCGTTTTAGGAAGCACCTCTTTTAAAAAATTTGAGCAAAAGGGACGATACAAATGGACTTCCACTACTCCATATTTTTTCCCTTTTTTATTTTCCGCTTCCACCACTAATTTAATGGTATCCACAACACTTCCCATCGCTAGAATAATATATTCAGCATCAGGTGCTCCATAATAATTAAAAGGATGCACTTGTGTTCCAGTTATTTGATTCACTTGTTCCATATAAGAAGCCACAATATAAGCCATCTCGTCATAATTTTTATTTCTAGCTTCAACACTTTGAAAATAAATGTCTTCATTACTGGCCAATCCTTTTTGAATTTTCTTATCAACATTTAACATTTTATTTTTATAGGCATGAATACTATCATAATCAATCAATTTTAAAAATTCGGTATCGGGAATAGCTTCAATAGAATGGATTTCATGACTCGTTCGAAACCCATCAAAAAAATGTAAAAAAGGTAAACTTCCTTTAATACTTGATAGATGAGCCACACACGCATTAACTCGTACATCTTCTATATTAGTCGAAGCAAGCATACAAAAACCAGTCATTCGTGCCGCATAAATGTCACTGTGATCTCCAAATATAGATAAAGCATGCGTTGCAATCGTTCGACTCGCCACATGGATGACACCAGGTAACATCTCTCCAGCCATTTTATACATATTAGGAAGCATCAATAAAAGACCTTGACTTGCAGTAAAGGTTGTGGCTAACGATCCCGTAATTAACGCTCCATGCATGGCTCCCGCCGCTCCAGCTTCACTTTGCATTTCTACCAATTTAACTTTACTATTAAACAAATTCGTTTTAGTCGTATGATTTAAATAGTCAATATTAGAGGCCATAGTACTTGATGGGGTAATCGGATAAATACTGGCTACTTCACTAAATAAATAAGCCATTGAAGAACACATTTTATTTGCATCCATAACTTTTTTCATACATTTCACATTCCTTTTTTTAATTATAACATTCTTTAAATAAAATTATGAAAAAAAAGAAGACATTCTTCTTTTTAGTTAACCTTAAGACTTAACGCCACAAAGAAAATTTTTTAGTTAATGGATCAAGCACTTTTTTTTCACCAAAACCCACTACACAAAAATAGTTCATCTCTTCTTCACTTGTTTCTTTTGTTTTCACAAGTTGTTCTTGATAAGTTTCTCCTGTCATCGTTTCTGTAAAATCAGTAAAAAAAATATGATTTTCAATAAATTTTTGTCTTAATTTCTTAATTTCATTATTTTTTCCTCTTAAAACAATTAAAGACAACCCCGAAATTGCTTTATGCACAAAATGATCCTTATCAGGAAAATCAATAAAGCTCATCTTTTCTTTCAATTCCTCATCCGCCATCGAAACCAATCCCGCTAAGGAATGAGCAATAGCATTTAATGCTTTACCTACTTCTAATTCCTTATTGACAACAGCTACAAATTTATGTGTTTCATTATAAACCATTTTAAAATCCACTCCTTTATTTATATATACTAGCTATTATATGACCAAAAGCTTTAATATCATAGACTTTTTCTTTATTTTCCACACGTTCTTTGGTTCCATGATCATACGTTTCTGAATGAAAATAATAAGGTTTAATTCCTTTTTCTATTAAAGTCTTTAATTCTTCATCATCTTTAATAATAACAATTTTATCTTGATACACTTTTTCCATAAACATATAATTCAATTCCAACGCCCAAGCTCGAAAACCATAGACATAAAGGGGAGTAGATTCCCGATCACTCAATTCTTTCAAAGCTTTTGTAGCGGTGACACCATAGTAATCCATCTCATAATTCTCTCCAGCATTTCTAGCTAAAACATTATAATAAACACTAGAATACGTATCATTTTTAATAATTCCAATCATATTAATAAAAACAAAAAATAAAACGCCTAAAAAGAAACTTTTTTTATATTTCGAGTTCATCAAAATATGTAGTCCATAACTGATAATAATAAGAAAAGGAACATATAAAAAATAAAAATGACGCCAACCATTATAGATATTTGGATTAGAAACACAAGCAACAAAAATAGGAAAAAAAAGAAGAATTAAAGCTAATAAAAGAAAAGGTTCTTTGCCTTTATTTTTCCTATAATTGTTAAACTTTAAAATTAAGCTGGTTATAAAAAGAACCAAAATATAAATAGGTAAAGTTAAACAAATAATCTTCGGTAAGTAATACCACGGTAAAGGATGGGTGCCATGTTCAAAAAGTTCATGTTCAAAATAAACCCTTCCCCAATTTCGACTAAAACGAACACTATTTTGTAAACTCCAACTAAAGTAATCTATTAAATGCAAACCATTCGCCCAAATAGCAGGAGTGATGATAATAAATAATCCAAAACAAATCAAAATGGATAGCAAACCCACCAAAAAATGTTTTTTCGTCCACTGTCTATTTTTGGTTAAATCCATTAAATAAAAAAGCCCTATTAAACCAAATGTATAGAAACCGCTAATTTTTAAATTACACGCAAAGGCTGAAGCCACACCCAGCCCTATCCCCTCTTTAAACGTTTTATTTTTAATAAATCGAAAACCATAATAGAGCTGAACAATAGTTAAGCCAAGTAAAATGCCATCCTTATTATTATATAAGCTGTCTCCAAAAAGTCTAGGCGTAAAAAAGAGCATTAAAGTTAAAAGAAGAGCCAATTTTTTAGAATGCCAAAGTTCTTTAATTAAACAGTAAAAAAAGATGATTCCTATAAAATAAAGCGTAAAAGTATAAAAATGCCAAGCAAAACTTAATGTATGATTGCTAATTTTATCTAAATTTAAAAAGGGAATAAAAGGATAATACATAGCAATGCCATGATCTCTTTCAACACTGTCATAAATGGGCATAAGATTTTGTGAATCGTAATATTTTACGACATCCCCCTCCGAATTTATCACTTTTTGTATGGCATAATCGTTCATTTTTAAAATCTTTTTTTCATCGATTTCATCATAATTAATTCCCACATTTTTCAAGTGAAACAGACCAAAGAGATAAAGAAAAAGAAAAAAAAGAACGATTAAAATTTTAGAATATTTTTTACTAAATTCTATTATTTTTTCATTCATACCTTCACCTACTCATGATCCAAATTTTCTGAAATAATATATCTAGGTCTTTGTTTTGTTTCATTATAAATTTTCCCAATGTATTCTCCAATAATTCCTAAAGAAAGCATTTGTAATCCTCCTACAAACCAAATAGAACAGACAATAAAAGTCCAACCAGAAACCGCATTTCCAATAATTTTTACAATTAAAGAATAAATAAGAATCACAACACTAAATAAAGTAAGTAAAAAACCTAAACCAGTAATAAATCTTAAAGGTTTAACACTAAAAGATGAAATACCATCCCAAGCAAAATTAAGCATTTTTTTTAATGGATATTTACTTTCTCCTGCGAATCGTTCTTTTCTTTCATAATAGACCTTTTCTGTTTTATACCCAATTAAAGGAAATAAACCCCTTAAAAACAAATTGACTTCTTTAAAATTTTCTAATTCATCTAATACTTTTTTACTTGTTAAGCGATAATCTGCATGATTAAAAACAATATCGACGCCCATTAATTTCATAAACTTATAAAATCCTTCCGCTGTCACTTTCTTAAAAAAAGTATCCTTTTTTCTAGAAGAACGAACACCATAAACCAGCTCTGCCCCTTCCTGATATTTTGTAATCATGTCATCTATAGCGTGAATATCATCTTGCAAATCTGCATCCATACTTATAACAAAATCCGCCTTTTCTTTTGCCGTCATGAGTCCAGCCAGTAAAGCATTTTGGTGTCCCCGATTACGAGATAAAGAAAGACCTGTAAAATATACCTCTTCTTCATTTATTTTTTTAATGAGTTCCCAAGTTTTATCTTTACTTCCATCATTTACATATAAAACACGACTTTTTTTTGATATTTTTTTCGAAGCGACTAAATTCTCTATCTTTTCTTTTAATCGTTTCGTCGTTTCCTCCAAAACAAGTTCTTCATTATAACAAGGCACAACAATGTACAAAGTATTTTTATTTTTCATAACATTCTTTCCTTTTTTCTATGTTTATATTAACATATTTTTTACATTTTTTCAGAAATTAAAAATGAGTTATACATCTAATTTACAAAAAAGCAATTGAAAACGAGAACAAGAAAAGAAACAAAATAACAGAATATCAAAACTCTTTGATTCTTAACGTTTTTACAAAATGAAATGTAACCCAATCTTTTATTTACATTTTTTCAACCTTTCAAATTTCTCTGTAAAAATAAGTGCACCACAATTTTTGCATCGATAAGAAAGGCTATAAACATAATATTTTTTTACAAAAGGTACTTTTTGATTCACTTCATAAATCGTTTCACTTGTATTTTCCATAACACTATTACGCATCGAATACCCTCCTCGAGGATAAACGGTTTTTCCTTTAATAGTAGAAGACACATTTTTATATTCTATTTTATCAAAAGTATCGATAAGTTCCATGGATCCTCTAATACAATCTTTTTTCTTATTTTTAATTTCTACCCCACATTGAGGACAAAGTTTAAAAATGGGATATATTTTTACTCCTACAAAAATAATAATCAAAAAAAGGAAATCATAATAAAAATAAATTCAAATTTAAAAATAAATTTTGTTCTTTTGCTTTTTTGCCTTTTTATATATTCTATTTGTCTATCAGTTTTCATTCTATCACCTCTTTAAATGTCTCTCTTCGCTTCTAACGTCCACTTAATGATACCATAAATATTGATAAGCAAGTAACCGATCGATACAAGTAACATCATTGTAGATCCTTCACCTTTATTTACAAAAGTGATAATCCAAATCCCTAAATCAATACAATTATTGACGAGCCAAATCCACCAACATTCTTTGAAACGCAAAACACCTAAAATAACCGCACACAAATTAATAATATTAGAAGAAGCATCCATAAAAGAAAGTCTTTGTCTTGGAATAAAAGCAAGCAAATAACTAAGCAAGAAACTTCCTAAAACACAAGAAAGGGTAATCAAAATGGAATTTTTAAATGTAAAAGATCGTACCTTGACGTTTTTTTCTTCATTAAGGTGTTTTCCCCAACTGATATACCCTTGAATTTGTAAAATAGGACACACAATTACACTAAATAAAAATAAGCCATACAATTGATTTTGAAAGGAAACAAAGCCAATTAAAAGATAATTGATAAAGCCTAAAAGATAACTTATCCTTTTGCCTTCACATGAAAAATAGGCACACAAAAGCGCCGTAAAAAGATTAAGACCACCAATAAAAACATCATGAGAAAGTACCCCTGAAACGAAGGAAAAGACAACACAGAAAAAAATAACCTTAGCATATTTTTTAATCATTCACTATCCTCTCCTTTGCCATCTATAAAAAAAACAGCGCTTCTTTATAACTTTTTTACTTTTTTTCCTAAACAATTAAATTTCTATACTTTCTTCGATCTCTAAAATTTGATAAGGCACCTCAAATTGTTCAAAATTTTCTTTCATATAATCTAAATCAGTTGGATAACTTGGATTATCCATGTGAAGAGGTAATACAAGTTTAGCCCCAAGTTCTTTTGTAAATAAAGCGGCTTCATAAGAAGACATGGTTAGTCCATGAGCTGTAACAGGAAGTGCTACAACATCGGCTTTGTAATCATTAGGAAAACAAATCGTATCACTAGTAATGTAAAGACGATGTTTACCATCATCAATGATGTAACCAACATTTTCTAATACTTCTTTTCCATTTTTCAAATTAGGATTATAACCATGAATCGCTTTGACCACTTCGACTGTTATTTCATCAAATTTTAAAATATCTCCTTCTTTTACCAGATTAAATTTCATTTCTGAGTAAGCATTCGAAACCTCTTGTGTGGAATAAAAAGGAACCTCTAATGTTTTTAAAACATCGCTTTTAATATGATCGCCATGTTTATGTGTAATCAAAATAACATCCGCCTTTTTCCATTCCTCTAAAAAATGATCTTGATATTTTAAAGATCCTGCATCCACTAAGATTCTTTTATTATGAGTCTCAACCATTAAACAAGATTGAGGATATTTTGTTATTTTCATAAAATCTCCCTTTCAAATTGATTTATTTCATTTGAACTTTATTTTCAATTAGTAATAAATAATCTTTAAAGTCTCTTTCATTTTCTCATAACCGCCTTCATTCATATCACTAATTGCATTCCAATAACTTTTAATTATAGTTTATCATTTTATATGAGAATCCAATAAGTTCACATTTCCACTTTCATCAACGTGTATAGCCCAAATGGGCGTTTTAGAATTATTAATTGTGAGCCAATGAATATCGTTAAAACTTTCAATAAAATAAGGGATAGGCTCAACCGACCCAGTATAACTTTCTAAACTTTTATAAATAGAATCATCTACTAAATTAAATTTTCCATTTGCAAAATCTTCTAAGTTTTTGGCAACAGCAATATTAGAAGAAAGATGCCCTTCTCTATCAGTAGAAGAAGTTAAAACATAATAATCATTCACTTTTTTTACACAAGTAACGCCTCCAATAGAATCGGGTAGCAAAATACTTTTTTGAACATTAAAATGTTTATCCATAATTAATATTTCACTCGACTTATTTAAATTATGAATTGGCATAAGAATTAAGTCGTTTTCAATAGTAAAACTTCTAACATAAGATTGATTCTCATTAACATAATTGGAACCATTACTATTTTTAATCTCTTGACCAACTAATACTTTACCATCCAAACCTACAAATTGGCCGTCTTTTATTTTAAATTCATAAGTTCGAGTAACGTCTCCAAATTCTGATCCAATCGCATAATAAGTATCCACAGTTTTATCATAAATAACATAATGAAACCTTGTTTTTAGACCATTGTCATCAAAAGAACCTTTATAAATAAAATTTCCTTCCTCATAGACATAAGAAAGCATTCTTTTATTATCTGTATCTGTTATAACTAAATAATTACCATCAAAAGCAACAGAATGAGCTAAATTAAAACTTTCACCATTAGGTGCCTCAATTAAATTCCAATGAACCATCTCTTTTGAAAAAAGAATACTATTACTAAAAGTATTAACAATAAAATAAAAATCATCGTATTTTACAATCTGTGTAGGTGAATTTAAACCAAGAGAATATTGAGGAATTCCATTTAAAGTAAACAAAATTTCTTCAAACAAATCTATAAAAGATTTTTCAATAGAAGGAAGCGTAAAAACTTCTGTTTCGGGTTGGTCATAAGATGAAGGATCAATGTAATGATTTATAGATGAATTTGAATTAAGATTAGAAACTGTTGACTCTTTCAATGTTCCATCTTTAATAGGCATTCCATAACTAGAAGAATGATTAATTTTAATAGGTTTAATACTAGACACGTAAGCTCTCTCCTTTCAAATAAATAGTATCAAATAAAAAATAAGAAGTCTATACCGAAAAATAAAAAGATACCATTATCATAATTATAGTATAATAAACATAGAAAGAGGTAAAAAATGAATAGGAAGTAGGATCAACAAACTCAAAAATTGACATCTATGATGGAGAAAAGATTAATTATTAATTAAAAACAAAGTTAAATCTTTTGTATTTTGTAATTTTCAAAAAATGTAGATTAACAAACTGAAATTAATTACTTTTGTTATTCAAAAATTATGTTATAATGTCAGATAACATTTAAGGGGGACTATATGCAATATATACATAAAGACTTTATCAAAAACAATTTAGAGACAACAATAAAATTAATGGAGGTACTTTCAAAAATATTTACCGATGTATCACTTAAAGATAAATTAGTATTAAAAGGTGGGAGTGCAGTTAATTTTTATATTGGAGATTTAACAAGGTTATTTTTAGATATTGATTTGGATTTACAAGTATCTAATGAAGCATATATAAATCAAGAAAAAGAAAAAATATCTTTACAATTATTTAGAATTATGAAACTCCTTAATTATGAGTATAGTTTAAAAAAAAGCAGACATTCATATAGCTTAGATTCCTTTCGATTTCCATATAAGAAAAAAAATGGGAATATAGATTATTTGAAAATTGAAATAAATTATTCATGTATTAACCATTTATATCCTAATACATTATTATCAAAGCAAGAAAGCATAATAGATACAGATATTTTTATTTTAAATTTAAATGAATTAATAGGGATGAAATTAAAAGCATTGTTTGACAGAATATCTGTGAAAGATTTATTTGATATTTTTCAATTAATTAATGTTATTCCTTCATTAGATTATCAAGCTATTCGTAAATCGTTCTTATTTTATTATACATTAGCTTCATTAAAATATAACTATAACATTATTGATAAAATCAATTGTATAAACAAAAAAGATTTAATTTCAATATTGTATCCAGTTATTCCTAAAAAAAGTGGATATAATCTAGAAATTATGAAACATAGAGTTTTAGAGTTTGCCTATAGCATTTTAAATTTTACAAATAAAGAGATGGAGTTTTATAAAACTTTTCAAGAAGGATTTTATTATCCAGAATTGTTATTTGAAAATGAACATGTACTTGAAAGGGCAAGGCAAAATCCAATTGCTAATTATAAAATGAAATTAAAAAGAATGTCCAGACAATAAAAAAAATTACTAAAGATAATACTTTCTAACCTTATAGAAGATTAATTAATAAATTTTTACTTTTTCTATAACTATATGTACATTATAGTAACCCACTACTAAGTTAGATAGATCAACTAATATTATGCTAAAAATAGATCTTTGAAAGCCTTGAAAAGCAGATCAATTTATATTTTTAGCCCTTATTCCTGCATCCTCACACACCTTATACACTTCATAATTCTTGTAATCACATAGCTTCAACATTCTTTCCTTTTGTTCATCTAAACTAAAATTGATCTTCAATTGAAACTCTTCCAGAACACATTTACCGTATTATTTTAAAACACTTGATATCATCAGTTTTGATTATAAACTAAATACCAATATCACTATTGGTACACAGTTAAAACAAGAAAAAGTCCATATTGATAAGTTAGATGTAACTTTATCATTAGGACTTTAAAATAGTATATTTCAAATTAAAATAATAATTATTGAATAAAGAAACTATTGATTTTAAAAATTTCAGTAGTTTTTACATTTTATAAAATGCTTATTTTAAAATATATTTTCTTACATATGGCTTTTCACCAATTATCGTAGAACATTCATCTGTATCGATACTTGCAATTTGTTTTAATAAATCTAAATCAATTAGATTTGTATAGGCTTTTAATCTTTTTACATTTTCATTTTTTGATCCTTGCATCAAAACATAATTTGCATTTTCAATTTCAACAGAAGCAGATATTGCATCTTTTAATTGTATTTCAGAATTAGGTCTAGTTGGATCTTCGTAATAAAAATGACCTTGTGGATATTGTTCAACTTCTATTTTTTTAATATCCCCATCTGTAATTAACTGCCAACTATATTCGTTATTGTGATACTTCCCAGTACATAAATGATAAAAATGGTTAGGATTATCTGCATAAATATTAAATGGCTTTTTTGAATAATATTCAGCTTTATATCTGATACCAAATTCTTGAGCCATTTGGTAAATTCGTTTGATTCCATCTTCTGTTAAATATTTTCTATAAAAAGATAAATCCAAATTTCCATCTTTTGTTAATATTAAATTTTCTGGTTTCAAAACGTCCCACGTTACACTTCCACCAAAAGTTTTGTAATTATAAAGTCCATTTTCAATATTCAACATTCTATCACTAGCACCTTTTTCTTGAAAAGGTACAATATCTTGAAATAACTCTTTATATTCTTCTTTTAAATAATAATAGTATAATTTCTTTTTTAATTCTGTTTCATTTAGTTTAACAATTCCATTTTCACGAAGTAATGGAATAAGCATACTTACAAAATTATTTTCTGTAAATATACTAGGTGCATTTTTTAGTCTTGACATATTTTTTCCTCCTCATATCAATTATAACATTAAATCGTTTAACTTTAGTAATAAACTAACAAAATTAAAATAAATATTTCAATATAGAATAGTAAATCTATGTCTTTGTTTATTCCACAACTTCCTTTTAAATAAGACTTAAATGAATTTTTATACAACATTTCTAACAACAAAATATTAGACATTTTATCCTTATTGACTATAAATATTCAAGTGATACAATATAGTAGAATATGAAATAATTGTATCTAATAGTGCTACTTTTAATGGAATTAGTACTTTTTTTCATATTCAAGAACCTATATCTTCATCAGCATTTTTCTTCTAATCTATGGCCATAAAATGATTAAAATTTCTAAAAATTATGGTCGAAACTTTAGAAAAATTACATTGAAAAAGTGTGTACGATTGTTAGACACATTTCAGAAAGCATTTATTTATAAGGACTTTCAAAAAAGACAAAGTTAACGATTGTATACCAAATCTTAAAAATGTGAACACTTGTATTTTTGTTAATACCTTATGGAATAAGGGAAAACTAGCCACTGGCTAGTTCTTTGTAAACAGGTTTATCCTGCTTTTATTTTGTTGTGATTATTTTAGAAAAAGTAATATTTCTATGGCCATAACTTCGGCCATTATTTTTTATATTTTTGTAATTTTGATAGCTATGATTTAGTTATCTTTTTTTGTTTGTAGGGCTGTATAAATTGAACAAGCGCGTTATAATTTTTTTAAGATTATTTAAAAGAAAGTTGGTGTGGAACTATGAAATGAATTGTTTAAGAATTTAAGGGGGTAATAATTAAATGGAAAGAAGTGATAAAAAATTAGAACATCTAAAAACTTATATAGTAGAAATTGCTATGTTGGAATTTATTAAAGATAATAATTTAATTGATGATAACGAATATAAAAAAATCAAAAATAAAATTGAAAACGAATATAAAAAATATAATAAACTAAACAATTCAAATTATAGTTTTGCATAATAAAAAATATTTGAAATATGCTATTATTCAACAATTAAGAAAGGAAGAAATGAATAATAAAAATGTTGAAGTAATAGCACCAACTTCTAAAACAATGTGCTAAAAGGAAATGTAAAATATAAATTAATTCGTACTGGTGCCTATTGTAGAGTTTCAACAGATAATGAAGAACAGAAAACAGGTTATGACTCACAACGCATTCATTATAAAAATAGGATTGAAGAAAATCCTGATTGGGAATTTGTAGGAATCTATGCTGATAAAGGTATCACTGGTACACAGACTAAAAAGAGAGAACAATTTAATCAAATGATGCGTGATGCTCTAAGTGATAAGATTAATTTGATATTAGCTAAATCAATATCTAGGTTTGCCCGTAATACAATTGATACTTTAAATTGTGTAAGACTGCTTCGTGAACATAATGTAGATGTCTATTTTGAAAAAGAAAATATCCATACTCTAGGTTTATCCAATGAATTATTTTTAACTTTATTTAGTGCTTTTGCTCAAGCAGAAAGTGAATCTATTTCAGAAAATGTCAAAGCTGGAGTTCGTATGAAAATAAAACGTGGCGAATTGATAGGAAAGTATGCTCTATTTGGATATTTATATGATAAAGAAAAAGACATAATAATACCAGATGAAAGTAAATTTGCAAGAAAAAAGTCCATAATATCAAATATTACGAACTTTTACTTATCTTTCGCACAAAAGTGTGCGTAAAATTCAATATGGGGCGAAATATGAGGATCGAACTCATGCATACCGGAGCCACAATCCGGCGTGTTAACCACTTCACCAATTCCGCCATAGATAATATTAGAATAACAAAAGATAACGTAAAATGCAAGTTAAATTTAAAGCAAAAACCTTTTAACTACTAAAAAATTCATCTATAATAAAAATAGGTAAGGTGTTTTTATGTTAACATTAAATATTTTTAAAACTTTCTATGAAGAACTAATTGATTTTTTTAAAGATATAAAAGATTTAGTTGTAAATATTCTATCTGATTTACATCTCTTTTTAAACAAATTTATTCCTGATGAAATTATAATAGGCCTCTTAATTTGTTTAGCAGCGTTTATTGCCATCATGATTTTTAGATACGTGATAAATAAAAGATAAATAAGGATTCCCACTTTGGAAATCCTTATTTTTTCTTATAAATCCTTAATAACGTACTCATTTAAATCATTCACACGATAACGTAATTCTGGCATTTCACTAGTAGAGACAAAACCACTTCTCGCATTTAGAACATCTGGAATACGATTAACAATATCTGCACAAGTCAGTTCAACTGTACAAGGCTTATTGATAACCATCGTTGTCTCAGGTTCTCCTTCGATTGTCCAGACATTAGCATCAAATTCAGCTTCACTATAAACTTTTCCAATACACTCAGCTTCAATAATAATCCCTTCTACAGTGGTAGCAGTTACCACTGCACGCATTCCTGTGACATCACCTGCTTTAATCGTCATATTTAATGTACTCGAATAAATAGATTCATTATGAGTCATAGGAAGACATTTCTGATTAATATTTTTAATTCTTAATCCCAATTTATCACTTAACCAACCCACAACATTCCACATATAGCTTGGTAAAAATTCTCTTTCGTTAATCAAGCGTTCTCTTTCTTCCTTACTGATATTATCATAACTGGCAATTTTTCTTTCAAACTCTTCTAAAGTCAAACCCGCACCATGCGCTTTTGCAAGAGCCAGTCCATAATCTTCAACATTATAAGAACTGCTCCCTTTAATTTTAGAAATGGTATGGGTTGAAGAAGCAAGACCACTTACTAAATTCCCCCAAAAAATATCTTGATAACCACATCCTGTAATCGTAATTCCTCCAGCCTTAGCTAAACTATCTAACTCTTGAAACAACTTAGGATTTGAATTACTAGCAAAAAAAGCTTCTTCACAAGTAGTAATAGCGTGCACATGGGCATTACAACAAGCTCTTAACACATCTTCTAAATCTCCTAATAAACTCATTGTCGTAATAATAGCAATATCAGGTTGAACACTTTTTAAACGTTCCTCTAAACAATGCACATCCTCCACAATAATTCCCTTTGGATCACTTTTCATCATCTTTCCAATATCATTACCAATAACGTCTTTATTACAATCAAAAGCAAGAACAACTTCTCCTCCTTTTTCAAAAACATAACGCATGGTATATTCACTCATGTTTCCACAGCCAATTTGTGCTACTTTAATTTTTCTTTTCATTTTTTTCCTCTCGTATAATCAATCTTATAGAAATATTAATCTATTTGATTGATCCCTTTCTAT
>CAOKAG010000025.1 GCA_948466395.1 uncultured Mycoplasmatota bacterium | reverse complement strand
TTTCCAATTTTAAATTTTTTAGAAAAACTATTGACTTTTAATAGTTAGCCTTTCAAAAAGTAATTGAATTATATCACTTTTTAGTAAAATGTCAAATTGTCATTAATCATGAATTGATGCTCCAAATTATATTTTGTACTTTTTTAATTTTCTTTTTAAAATAACTACAAATTTGACTCAACTTGTAAAGTCTTAGTTTTTTTTACAATTAATATTTTTACCCCATGCTACTCTTTAATTCCTCGTTAGTTAATATTTTAATAGATACAATCTTTGTTTAAATCCATTCCAAGTGTAAAAAGAAACATGTAATCCACTTCTAACAATTCTACCTCTTCAAAATTTGTTTATATCTTTCTCTTAAAGTTTTTCTTTGCACTTATTTCACATTTTTTGTTACTTATTTCAAATGTAAAATCGTACGATTTTACTATCATGAGAGTGGCCATCTATCTATCAACAAGAGGAGTAATTTTTTCACATTAATTTTCATTGCTTATTTTCCACTTTGAAGGGTATTTGTATTCTATTTTTTCGGTTTTAGGCTTGTATTTTTTCTTAATTTTTGTTCTATTTGATTTTAAAGTAGGTGAAGCTTCCCTACAATATTTATCTATTTCACAAAATAAGCCTTGACAATCAATAAGCTGTAAAGGACGATTTCCTATTTTTTGAAAGTCATAACCTAACCTTTTAAACTCTTTTTGTTGATTTTTATACATATAGGTTATTATTTCTTCATAGGTTAAATTTCCTCTACTTATAAAACATTTGTTTATACCGCGCTTTGATCCTGGTCCAACAACTGTAAATTCGTTTTCTTTAAAGTTCACAACTTCACTATAGTTAATATCCGTAATGAGTTGGTATGCTAAAAAGTTACCAATTAAAGGGTAAGATTTAAGAATTAAAAAAGCTTCTTTCATTGTTTTACATTTAAGTAATTGCGTATCGATTTTATCTTCAAAAAACATTTTCTTTAATAAAGCTAAGTGGTTGTCATGTTTTCTATCAAAGCCAAAAGCCTTATTGGCACAGCTTATATACGCATCATTATAAATAGCTTGTCCTTGTTCTAAAGCTTTCGATAAAATTCTAGAAATTTTAGAAAAGTTAAAATTTTCTAATGTTATTTCCCCTAGTTCTTTTTCTACTAATTCCCAAGTTGATTCTTTGTTAAATAGTTTAAAGAAAAGAATTCTAAAAATGGTATCTCTAGCATGATATGGTTTTCCATTATAAATTATCTTTTGAATTAAATACTGGCTTACTCGATCGTTTACACGATAGGTATTACAAAATTTATATTTTTTCAAAATTTCATCTTCTGTCCATGGAGCAGGTAGCCCTTTTCTCTTTTTTAGAAAAATAGATTGTCTTTCATAGGCAAAATACCAATATAAATCATAAATTTCTTGTCTTTTTATTAATTTTTCTGCCATTTTAAACCTCTACTGTTTCCTTTATTTCTTCTTGCGTTTTTTCTAAGTATGGAAATTCTTTTAATAAATCTAAATATAATTTATTTAAAGTTTCGATTGTTCCGTTTTCTTTTATCTCATTTATAAATGTCTTTTTTCTTAATGCTTTATTCACTTCTAATTTTCCATTATCGGTTATTTTATTAAAAAATGCTTCGGTTTCTTCATCAGGATAACTAAAATCCCATAAAAATAATTCAAATATTTCTAATGAAAAGTCCATTTTAATTAAATCATGTAAAAAATAGTTATCAAAAGAATAATTGGCTCCACCATCTTGATGAAATTCGTACTTTAAATTAAATGTTTTTAAGATGGATTTAGCTATTTCAATTGCATTTGTTGATTTTATTGTTTTTAAAAATTCTATATAGGCTGGTTTTCTTAATTCACTTTCCCATTGATTAGGAAATATTTTTTTGATAAGGGTAAAAAGTGCTGTCGTTTTAACTTCAAAATTTAACTCTTTCCATTCCTCATTAATGTCTAATAATTTCGATATAAAATTTTCAAGGTTAATTTTTTTATTTAAAATTTCTTTAAAATAGTTTAAAGCGAAATGGGCTTCAATAATCGGATGAATAAAATGGTACCATTCCCCTCTTTTTTTGAAAAAAGAACTGTTGATCATTTTATCTTTATTCTGCTCATAATATAGGATTAAATCTGTTTTTTTAATAATTAATTTTTGATTGACTATCATTGAGCAAGCTATCCAATAAAAAAATTGAATTTCTATCGTGGTCAGTTTTTCTTTTTGAATAATAAATTGTTCAAATTCTTCCAATAAATTAAATGTATCGTTTGAAATTTCATGATTGGAAAAATAATCACATAGTAAACTTAATGTTTTCTCATAATAAACGAAATCAGATAAAAAATCGTCTTCTTTTAATTTTAAAATTTTCTTTTTTACTTCTGAAGAAATTTTCCATTGCTTTAATATTTTTTCGGTATTATAAATTTTTTCATTGTTACCTATTAGTTCATTTATTTTTTCATTAATGACGGATTTATCTTCCTCTTTTTTTGGTTTTTGTTTAGCTTTTTTATAATTATTAGTTTTGATTCTTATCGGTTTGTTTTCTGTTTCTAATTTTATAATGCTTTCATTGATTTCATTTAATAATTGGACGGGAGGTTTTAAATTTAATCTTTTATATAATGTCGGTATTTCGTCAAATTTCATGAGTTCTAAGGCAAAGCTGTCTTGTTCTTGTTCATATTCTATTCTACTCTTATTAAAACTATCATAGAGACACTTTTTTATTTCGTACTTATATTCTTTACAAAATTGACTATAAATGTCTGGGTATAATTCTTTAATTGTTGCTATTTTTTCAGTAAAAAATAAATCTTCTTCACAAACCAATGTCTTTAATATATTTTCTATGTATACACTAAAGTCATATTTGTTAGCCATGGTACTTAAAAGGGCTATAACGAGTCCAAAATAAGTTCCATTGTAAAGAATGTCTTCAAAATCTTCTAGATTTTCTTCTACAAAAGAGATTAGGTATGTCCCGATTTCTGTTTTATGGCTTAAATCGGTGATTTCTCCAAGTTCAATAAGTGTGTTGTCGTTTTCATTAAAAGACTGATTTTTTAAACGCTGAATGATTTGAAGGTCGATTTCTTTTGTTTCTTTTAACTCTTTAAATAATTCAAATTCTTCATTTAAAATACGCCATAAACTGATTAATTCATCATTACTCAAGTGAGGATGGTAAATAAACGTGATGTAGCTTGCCATATTATTTTTTAAATAAGTTTTAATAAAGTCTTTGTATGAAGGATTTTTAAAAGTAATGGTAATTAATTTTTCGTTTTCGCTTTGTCTAGTTATCGTAAATTCGTTATCCATTCTTTTTATTAAATCTTTAAATTCTATTAAACGACTACTATTCATTATTTTAAGATTCATCAAGTTGTTGTATTTTTTATGAAGTTCTTCGATGTTTAATTGCTCTTGATTTAAAGAAAGAAGCATAAGTGATAAAATCACTTCTAAAGGTTGATTTTTTAAAGTTTCTTTCCAAAAATCATAAGGATTGTTTAAATAGTTTATGAGTTTATTAAAAAAGTCATTTGTTTTTAAAAGTTTGTAATCTTGATATTGCAAAAAAAACAGACTCAGGTAACGGGGATTATAGTTTTCATTTTCAATGATGGTTGGATAGTAGTCTAAAATGATTTTTAAATGATTCCATTCTAAGTTTGTTTGTTTTAGATGATTGACTAAAATATTAAATTTAGCGGTTTCAGAGACTTCTTTTAAATTAATGGAAAATTGATACAGTTTATAACTAGATTGTAATTTTTGATTTCTTTCCAAGCCATCTTTTAAAATGTATTCACGTGTTGTCATGATGAGATAGGTATGTTCTAGTTCTTTTATGCATTTGGTAAAATGAATCAATTGGTCTTTTTCTTTTTCAGTGAGATTAAAATTGTATTCGGTGTCACCCCAAAAATCATCAAAAAAATAAACTTGATTTTTTTCTTTATTATAAATTTGAAACAGTTCATTTAAACTAGAGATACTAAAAAATTCAATGTTTGGATACGTATTGATAAAATAAGAAACAAGCATTCTTCCAAGAATGGATTTCCCAACTCCTGGTTCTCCTGTAATCATCACGGTTTTTTCTTTGGAAACTTTTTCGAGAGCTTCAAAAAAAACTTCGTTTACAGAAAATAATTTTTTTTCTTCTTTCATTTTGTTTAATTCGACTTCCGTTGCAGTGAAGATTTTCTTATTTTCGATTTGATTTAAATAATGAGAGAGTACAAACGAATTGGGGACTAAAAGTTTTAAAGTTTCAATTTCTAAATCATGGTATTTAGATTTACTAAGTAAATCGTTTAAATCGTTTTTGTCTATAATATCTTCCTTTTTTAAATACCCTTCAAACATTTTTATTAACTTTTCTCTTTTTTCTTTCCCAATTTCTGCGGCGGTGATGATTATATAACGTTTAGGGTTTAATTCTTTTATTCGTTCCATTTCTTTTTTTAATTCTGAAAGGACTTGTGTTGCTTTGTTTTGATAATTCTTAACTTGAACAATGGTGTTTTCATCTAAGTAATAAAGATCTATGCCACCATCTTTCGTCATGGGATTTCTTTTTATCTTTTTATTTTCTTTTATTTCTAAAACACTTTTTGCAAATTGTTGAAATTCACTTGCTGATAATAATTCATGAAAATCATAATTACGCATAATACAACCACTTCTTTTACGATTTATTATAGCATATTGATTTTTGATTTTTAAATTTTTTAATTATCTTTCTCCTTTTTAGTCTTATTATTAATTTTAAACGAGAAATTAAATTATTTTCATCTTTTGGATAAGAGAAAAATTAATTTTAAAACTTGTTTAATTTAAAAGATAAATTCCAATCGTTAAATAAGTTGCAAATAAGCACCATAAAAGATAAGGGATATTTAAGTAGGCACTTATTTTTTGTTTTTTTAGAAAAAAATAAATTAAGATAATTATGAGACTATCTAATAAAATAATCCATAGAATCGCAATAAATCTGGCTTTCCATAAAAAGAATAGTATTGACCATAAGGCATTTACGAAAAGTTGAGTGTAATATAAAGCATCTATTTTAGAAAATTCATTTTCTTTTCTTTTGTATAAATAATAGGAGACGCCCATTAACAAATAAATAAGGCTCCATGCGATAGGAAATATCGTTTTTGGTGGAGCAAGTATAGGTTTAATTAGCTTTGAATAATCAATATGATTTTTGATTAAAAAAGCCACAATACCGCCGATTAAACTAGGAAAAAATAGATAAATTATCGATTTAATGATTTTTTTCATACGTCCTTCTTTCTACTATTATTCTATATTTAAGAAAGAAAGATTATACGAAAAAACTATATGCTTTTTATTTTTTCTTTAATACACAAAAACTTTCAATATGATAGGTGTAACTAAACATATCCAAAATATAAAATTTTTCTATGTTGTATTCTTTTTTTAATTCTTCTAAGTCCCGTTTTAAAGTCATGGGGTCACAAGAAATATAGATTATTTTTTTCGCTTTACTTTTTAAAAGGAGCGTTAAAGACGATTTGTCTAACCCTTTTCTCGGAGGGTCTACCATAATAAAATCAAATGGCTCTTTTATTTTTGACAAAGCTTGAGAGGCGTCCCCTAGAACAGGATAAATATTTGTTTTTTTATTTAATTTTGCATTTTGTATATTATCTAAAACCGCATTTTTAATAAGTTCTATACTGATGACTTTTTCGGCTTTATTACTGGCTACCATTCCTAACGTCCCTACCCCTGAATATAAATCTAAAATGGTCTTTGAAGCTTCTAGCTCCTGTTCAATTAAGCCAAAGAGTTTATCGACAATGTAAGGGTTAATTTGAAAGAAAGCGTCGTAACTTATTTTAAATAAAAGTCCATGAATTCTTTCATAAAAAAAATTTTGTCCATAAAGGGTTTGATTGTTTAAAAGAACACCCACTAGTTTTATTCCTTTAAACTCTTCTTCGATAAACTTTATTTCCTCTTTCGTGTTGATCATTAGAAGAATTTCTTGATTCGTATTACAACGAATGATTATTTCACCATTTTTAATATTTAATTTGTTTAATCGTTTTATTACTTCATTTATCGATTCATTAGCAAGAAAACACGCTTTTATTTCTACAAGAGTATTGGTTTTAGATTCATAAAAACCTATTTTTTTATTTCTCACTTTCAAAGTAATTTTGTTACGATAATTTTTAGGGTGTTCATTTTTAATCACTTCTACTTTATCAAGCTTAAAAATATTTTTTACTTTTTCTTCTTTATATTCTAAGGACGCTTCGTAGTTTAAATGTTCTAAGTGACATCCTCCACAATGGTTATAAAAAGGACAAAATGGGGTTACTCTTTTTTTGGAAGGTTCAATGATTTCAATAAGCTTTCCGACCTTATACTTTTTTCTCTCTTTTACTATTTGACAAACTACGAGTTCACTTGGTAAGGTATTAGGAATAAAAGTAATCTTATTTTCTATATAACCAATTCCTCTTCCTAAATGATCTAAACGTTCTATTTTTACTTCATACATGTTTCATCACTTTATTTATTATACACTAGAATTTTTTGTATACCAAATGATTTTCCCGTTCATACTAAAAATGGTGGAAAATATGCAAGAAAAAGTTTTAAAGCAATTAGAGCAAGAATTTATTAACAGTACAGATTTTATTGTAAAAAAAATCACAACTAAAAAGTTTAAAGATATTTATGTTATCTACTTAGAAAGTGTTACTGGTAGTGATAAGGTTAATGACTATATTTTAAAGAAGCTTACCAGTATTAATAATTTAAAGAGTGTACAATATAAAGATATCGAGAGTATTATTCCTGGACCCAATACAATAAAAATTGAAAATAAGGATACGATAGAGTTTTATTTAACAAATGGTTTTACGATTGTTTTAACGACAAAAGAAATTTTAGCGTTTGAAACCAAAGCGGACATTAATCGTAGTGTTAGTGTTCCAGAAATACAAAAAACAGTTTATGGACCAAAAGATGCTTTTACTGAAAATATTCAAATTAATTTAGGGTTATTAAAACGAAGAATTAAATCCAGTCATTTAAAAAGTAGTGACTTAAATATGGGAAGGAAAACAAATACAAAGGTAGAAATTTTATATTTTGATGATATTACAGATATGGATATGGTTGATAGTATTAAAAAGCAACTGGAACGAATCGATGTGGATGGAATTATTGATTCGGGAGTGGTTGCCAATATTTTAATGGAAGATGAGAAAACCCCTTTTCCAACGATTTCTTCTAGTGAACGCCCTGATGTGGTTGCCAGTGCACTTTTAGAAGGTAAAGTCTGTATTATGGTAGATACGTCTCCTTTTGTTCTTATTTTACCCGCTTTTTTTGCTGATTTTATCAACCCAGTTGCGGATAATTATAATCGTAGTGTTAATGTTAATTTTTTAAAAATTCTAAGATTTACAAGTTTTTTCTTAACGATGATGATTCCTGGTATTTATATTGCTCTTATTAATTACAATATGGAAACGATTCCTACAACTTTACTGGTTAATTTTGCAAGCCAAAACGATGGTGTCCCCATACCGACTTTTATTGAAGCGATTGTCATGATTCTGGTTTGTGAAATTTTACGTGAAAGTGATTTGCGGTTCCCAAGTAATTATGGAAGTGCCATTTCTATTCTAGGTGCTCTCGTTATGGGAGAAGCGGCGGTATCAGCGGGAATTGTTAGTCCTATTATGATTATTGTGATTGCTTTTACGTTTATTACGAGTTTAATTTTTACCGAACAAGAACTTATTAATGCCATACGTTATTTTAGATTTGTTTTCTTACTTGGAGCGGCGTTATATGGTTTATATGGTATTGTGATTGCTCTCATTTATTTCTTAATTCATATTACAAGTATCAAGAGTTTAAATAAACCTTACTTCTTCCCTATCATTCCATTTGATACAACTTATTTAAAGAAAACATTGTTAAAAGCAAAATTTAAAAATGATAAAAAAAGAAGTCAAACTTTAGTTCCTAATAATTTAGTTAGAGAAAGGATCAAGAAATCATGAGAAAATTAATTGTTTTAGGGCTGATGCTACTTTTATTTACAGGTTGTTATGATTATGTGGAAATTAATGAAATGGCGATTGTTTATGGGGTCGCTGTTGATTTAAAGGATGAGGAGTTTCATGTTACTTTTGAAATTTTAAATACCAAAAATAAGGACGATATGGGTCAAGAAGAAAAGGTTTATTATGCAAGAGGAACGGGTTTTTCTTTAAGTGAGGCTTTTACTAATACCGCTTTTGAGATTGCTAAAACGCCTTACCTTGCTCATTTAAAAACCGTCATTATTAGTGAAGAGGTCGCTAAGAATAAGTTAGAGGATTTACTCGATTTTATGCTTCGTGATAATCATATTAGAAACATTTTCTATCTGGTAATGGCAAGAGATTATAAAGCGGAGGAAATTCTTACAAGTATTAATACGAATAATCCAATTAGTAGTAATGCCATTAGTGATTTAATTGAACATAAAAATTTGAAAAACAATATGGCTTCTGCTATGAACTTTGAAAAATTTATGACTACTTTAGTTGATCCAAGACAAGATGTTTATTTATCCAGTGTCACGCTTGAGGATTCGATTATTAAATTAGGTTCTTTGGGCATTTTTGACGATTTTAAGTTTACGCATTATTTAACGGATGAGGAATCGGCTTTATTAAATTTAATTACTGGAGAAGCGGAAGAATACCATTTTAAAATAAATTGTCCGAATAGTCAGGATACGATTATTTTTTCCACTAATAAAAAGTCCAAAGCTAAAATGGAAGTGGAAGATTCAAAAGTTAGTTTAAAGTTAGAACCTGAGCTTCGATTAGTAGAAAATCATTGTGATCTTGATTTTAGAACGGTTGAAACCTATGAATTGTTAGAAGAAAAAGCCAGCGACTATTTTAAAACTGAAATGGAGAAATTAACGACGACTTTAAAAGATAAAGATAGCGATTTGTTGGGTATTAAAAGACTTTATTATCAAAAGTATAAAAAAGATATGGAATTAAAAGATTTTATGTTTGAGTATTCTGTAAAAACGATTATTAATCAAAATGGATTGATATTTGAGGTGGAAAGATGACAAAAAAAATAGAAAATTTTAGTATTCATTACTTCCTGACTCGTGCCCTTTTTTTAGGAATTGGTTTTTCTTTAATTTTAAAGTTTACAAGACAAGATAGTTTGTTTTCCTTTCTTGTTGGAACGGTACTGAGTCTTCCCTTTATTTTGATGATTAATAAGATTAATAAAGAAAAAAGAAATCAAAGTTTATCTGATTATTTAAAGGAAATGAAATTTTTAGGTGTGATTATTCGCATTCTCTTCTTAATCTTTGGGATTCTTCTTCTTAGTGAAAGTTTGGTTTTTATGCAACTCTTTGTTTCTTCTTTCGTGCTTATTAAAACCCCTTTGTTTTTTATTTCTCTGCCAATGATTTTAATTTTAATTAAACTTTCTTTATCTAAAAAGGATGTGTTGTTTCGAGTTAGTGCTTGTTTGTTTCCAATTTCTTTATTTCTAACGCTTATTTCTCTTTTAGGATTATCTAGCTATGCCTCTTTAGATAATTTAAAACCTTTTTTTGTCAGTGATGTTCTTTCTTTTATTCAATCGGTTTTTTATTACATGAGTTTATCGATTAGTCCTTCGGTATTAATGCTTATTACTACAAACGAGAAAAACGTTAAGTCGTATTTATTAGGTAGTTTTACTTTAATTGCCAAGTTATTTTTAATTCTTGCTATTATTGGACCCATTTTAGCTCGATTGTATCGTTTTCCTGAATACATTATATTAAAGGAAATTAAACTTTTAAATTTTATTGAAAAAATCGAAAATATAGTAGCGCTTTCTTGGGTCATTGATGTGTTTGTTTATATGGCTACTAGTTCAGAGTTTATTAAAGAACTTTTACCTGAAAAAAAGAAAAAGTGGATTCATATTGCTCTTATTTTAGTTCTTTATGTTTTAGCGTTTAAATTTTTAGGCAAGTATTATACCAATGAAATTTTAATCTATTATTTTTTACCGATGGTTACTGCTGGTATTTTTCTTATTACTGTTCCGCTTTTATTTTTTAAAAGTCTAAAAAAATAATAAAAAAACTCGTTTTTAAAACGGGTTTTTATTTATCGATGGTATAGGATTCTTCTTCTATATCTAAAAAAGGATTATTCATATTGCTTGCTTCTTTAAATGACGTATTGATAATGTTACTATTTGAATCAGAAGTTTTATTTAATTTTGGCAATTCTACTTTTTTAGGAAGAGCAAATTCTGGTTTAATAGGAATCGGACGCATCGTCATTGTTTCTTCAGGTACCGTCTCTTTCTTTTCCTCTTCATTGCTCTTATATACAGAACTAAATATATCTGGCGTAGGTTTGTAATTTTTTTCTTCTACAACTGGCTCACTAAAGATATTCTTTTCTTCTTTTTCCTCAATAATGGGTGTTCTTTCTTGATAAACTTCTTCTTCACGTATTAAAGGACGCTCATAAACGCTTGGTTCTTCTGTATTTTCAATATTTTGTGTAAAATTGTCGTTTATAAAAAGATTATTTTCCATTTTTTCAAGGACTGCTTTGTTTTCTAATCCAAGTCCACCTGTTTCATCTTTAAATTCTATTTTTTCATCCATCATTGGCGTTTCTATACTGTTCTCTTTTGTTTCGGTCCTATCCATTGAAATAGGTTCTAATGCTATTTTTTCTTCATTTGTTCTATTTTCAATATGATCTATAAGCTTTTTACTTTCTCTAGCTTTCTCATCTTTTTTGCCAAAAAATAAAATAACTAAAAAAGAAAAAGCCAAAACGGTAATTACTATAAATAGTCCAATTCCAAAATAATTATTACTATAGAGTCTATATAGGAATTCCATTTATTCCACCACCTTTTGTATTCTATCAATAGAATATCATAAACTCTAGTTGAAATCAAGTTTTTTTACTTGAAAGAAAAAAACAAAGCTTACATAAACTTTGTCATTTGATTCATTACTTGTTTTACTTGTTTTTGACTTGGTTTTCTTCCCATGCTACTCATCATTACTTCGATCATTTTTTCATTAATGGGAGGATTTTTTTGCATGTATTTTTTCATTATTGTACGAGCAATAAAAAATCCAAGTATCGCTCCAACAATAAAACCTAAAAGAATCATTAATATATCGTGAATCATGTTTGCCTCCTTTTTCTATTTTACTAAATATTTATGTTTTTAACAAGCTCGTTTGTGATGCTTTGAAGCCAAAAGTAATCGGCATTTTCAAAGTCACAAATAAAAAGATTATCAGCGGGAGTTAAACTTTTAAAAAATGTGGGTTTGTTTAGTGAACTTGTTAAAACTATAAAATAGTTATGAAGAATTAATTTGGTTTCTTCTTTTAAATAATAATTATTATAATTATGTCTTTGTTTAAATTTAGTGTAATTCATGTTATTTTTATATTCTTGGTAGAGTTTTTCATCTAATTTAGTTGTGTCTATTTTCTCAATGATTTTATAGAAGAGATTGGCTCCTATATCAATATTTTCATGGTCTAAGTTGTGAATAAAGTTTAACATCTTGAATAAATGATATGGATTGTTTTTAGTTAAAGTGGCGTAGTCTTTTTTTATTTTAAATATATGAAACGTTCTCATTTGTTTCACCCTATTTTATTATAAGGTAGATTTTAAAAAAAAATTGTCGAAGTAATGGAGCACAAAAAAAAGTAACTATTCTTTTAAAAGTTTGGTTACTTTTATTTTTAAACTTTCGTAATCGTATTCGTATTTTCTTAAGATTTCGCTGGATTTGCCACTGCTTCCAAATTCATCGATACCGAGAATGTATTTTTCTTCTGTCAATCTACTCCATCCTATTTTACTACTTGGCTCTAACACAATTTTTTTAATGTTTTCTGGTAAAAGCTGTTTTTTGTACTCTTTATCATTTTCAAAGTAGAGTTCTTGACTTGGCATAGAGACGATGCGAATGTCTAGGTTTTCTTTTTTTAAGTCTTCATTTAATAAAAGAGCGGTGTTGACTTCAAATCCTGTAGCAATGATAATTCCATCTAATCTAACTTCTTCTTTTTTGATGATGTACCCACCTCGTCCAACTAGTTTGGCGTTTGAGTTTGGAACTTTAGGTGTTGCTTTATTACTAAGCACTAAACTGATTGTTTTTTTGTTTTTGGCAATGTATTCCCAACAACCAAAGATTTCACTAATATCACAAGGTCGAAAGGTAATCATATTAGGGAGGCTTCTTAAGGTTACTAATTGTTCTATGGGTTCAAAAAGTGTTCCTTCTTCTGGATTATTGTATAAAGCGTCATTGGTAAAAATATAAGTAATGGGTAAATTCATTAAAGCACTAAGACGCATTGAAGGTTTTAAATAATCACTTAAACTGAGATAAGTATTTCCATAAACTTTAAGTCCCATGCTCGCCATTCCGTTTAAAATTCCTGACATGGCCAGTTCGCGATTTCCAAAATTTATGTTTCTTCCTAAGGGATTTTTATATGACATTATGCTTGTTTTGTCTATATAAGCTTTGGTTGTTGAAGAAGTATCCGCTCCACCTCCTAAAAAGAGTTCAGATTTTTCCGCTAAAATGTTGATGATTTTATGATTGGTTAGGCGCATATCTTCGTTATAGGTGTTGTTAACACGGTAATTTAGACTGTCAAAAGGTAGAATCACATTTTTTTCAACTACCATTCTTAATAAATTTATAAAACGTTCATTGCCAGAATGTTTTATTTGATTAAAGTACTCTACAAATTCTGTGTATTTTTTTAAGACACGATTTTTAATTAATTTTTCGATATGAATAATGGTATCTTTTCTAGTTTCAAAAGGGGCAATTGTAATGTTTAATTTTCGTTTTAGAGCAAAAACATCGTCGTCATCCAGAGGCGTATTAAATACGACACTTTTGTTTTCGTTTCGACTTCCTAATCCTAGAATGGTGTTAAAAATAATAACAGAAGGCTTTTTACTTTTTTTGGCATTTGTTATTGCTTTATCAATGGCTTTAAAGTTTGCTCCATCTTTAACGTTTTCTATATGAAAGTCAAGAGCATCAAAACGTGTTGTTAACTCTTCTAGAAACGTATTTTCTATAGGACCATCGTTAGTTACTTTACTATGATCCACTAAAAGAATAAACTTATCTAGCTTTTCTTTAGCGGCGAAGGATAAAGCTTCATAGGCTATGCCTTCCATTAAATCGGTGTCATTACATAAAACATAGGTATTAAAATTAATTAAGGCTTGATTTTCATCTTCACTTTTTAAAATATTTTCTAAATATCTCTCTGCTAGAGCTATTCCTACTGCACTCGCTATACCATTCCCACTGGGTCCTGTTGTTATATCAATGCCTTTAGTTAATTCAACTTCAGGATGCCCTGGACAAATAGAATTAAAAGTACGATACGTTTTTAAATCTTCTTTGGTTATTGGGTAACCACATAGATGAAGAGTTGCATATAAAAGGCTTGAAGCGTGGGCTGAAGATAATACAAATCGATCGCGATTAATCCAATCGGGGTTTTCTGGATTAATGTTTAAATGATTGGCATAGAGATTATAAATAATAGGTGCAGCGGATAAAACCATTCCTGGGCTTCCGCTTCCCGCTTTACTGATCATATCTAATGCGAGGGCTTTTATTTCATTTATAGCATTGGTATCGTTTATATTCATTTCATCAAAACCTTTCATTCTTATTTTCGATTATAACAAAAAAAAAGAGGCTTGAAAACCTATTATCCTTATTTTTTCTAGATTCGACTTTAGCCTTTTTCCTTTTTGTCAATTTTTAGATCCATTTGGCAAGTTTTCGATTTGCAATAGGCTCTTTTTCTGTTAAAGCGTCAAATAAATTGATGTTTAAATGATTACAAATCGAGACGAGGGCAAAAAAGATATCTATTATTTTTGTTTCTGAATTCATGGAATCATTTTCTTTTATTGAAATTCTCACTTCTTTACCCAGTTCGATCACACTTCTAAATAGTTTAAACATTTCTTTTGATAGGTCTTGATTTTTAGTCTGTTCTAAGACGTATTTTTGAATTCGTTCTAAACTATCTTCTCTTTTTATGTTTCTTAAAATACTATTATTCATATAAGCCTCCCATTGTATAATTATTATTTTGATTTAGTTCTAATTCATTTAAATACTTAAATCTGGCATTTAACGAGAGCACGCCAATAATGATTACTGAGTAAAGTAAAATGACTCCTAAATATTCTTCCATTATTTTTTTCATATCCATTCCCTCTTTCTATTTTCACTTTATCACAAAACATTTGTTCGTGTCAACATTTTTTCCAAACATTTGTTTGACTTTTTTTTTGGATAATGTTAAGATGATTATGGAGGTAAAGTTCTTATGAAAGAATTAACAACTAAACAAAATGAAGTCTTGATTTTTATAAAAAAATATCAAGCTACTCATGGTTTTCCCCCTTCTATTAGAGAAATTGGTAAGGGACTGGGTTTGTCTAGTCCAGCTACGGTTCATACTCATTTAAAAAAGCTTCAAGAAGCTGGAGTGATTAAAACGAGTAAAAATAAATTTCGAACGATTGAAATTTCTGGTGTAAATGAATATATCGAAAATAATGAAGAAGTGGTTAAAGTTCCTTTGCTTGGTAAAATAACGGCTGGTAGTCCTATTGAAGCCATTGAAGTTCCTAATGAATGGTTTAGTTTACCTGCTTCTTTGATTCCTAAAAATGAAACGATTTTTACTTTACGTGTTAGTGGAGAATCCATGATAAATAAAGGCATTTTTGATCAAGATTATGTAATTGTACAAAAGCAAAGTGTAGCACGCAATGGAGAGGTGGTTGTTGCTATGACACCTGATAATGAAGTCACTTTAAAAACTTTTTATAAAGAGAAAGATCATATTCGTTTGCAACCTGAAAATGATAGTATGGCTCCTATTCTTTTACCGAATTGTGTTATTTTAGGTAAAGCCATTGGTTTATATAGACAAATTTAAAAAAAATACCATGTTTTGGTATTTTTTTATTTTAGATTTAAAATTAGTTCATCTTTTTTCATAGTAGAATAACCTTTAACCCCTTGTTCTTTAGCTACTGCTTTTAATTCCGTTAAAGTCATTTTACTATAGTCTTTCTTTTCTTCTGTTTTAGTTTCTTCTGTTTTTTCAACTTTTTTTACTTCACTTTTAGTCGCTTCTTTTACAGTTGTTTTTTTACCACTTTTTAAAGCATCTTTAGCAATGTCTACTAAATTTGTAAAGCTTTTTGGATCATCAATTGCTAACTCACTTAACATTTTTCTATTAACGGTTACTCCAGCTAAATTTAGTCCATTAATAAATTTAGAATAACTAATATCGTTTTCACGACACCCAGCGTTGATTCTTGTTATCCATAATTTTCTGAAGTTTCTTTTATTTTGTCTTCTATCACGATAAGCATAAACACCACTATGGAAAACTTGTTCTTGAGCGGTTTTATATAATCTATGTTTACTTCCAAAATAACCTTTTGCACTTTTTAAAACTTTTCTTCTTCTGTTTTTAGAAACAGTTCCACCTTTAACTCTTGTCATCTTTTACACCTCCACTATTAGATTACTGACTTAATTCTGTCAGTATCTCCTTTGCTTAATGTTCCCATCTTACGTCTTTGTCTAACTGCTTTTGAGCTATCTTTATTTGTTTTATGGTTTCCACCTGATTTTTTATAAGATAGTGAGCCGTTTGCTCTTTTTTTAAATACTTTACTACTTGCTTTATGTGTTTTTTGTTTTGGTCCTTTTGCCATACACTACTCCTTCTTTCTACTTATCTTTTTTTGGTGCTAAAATGATGTACATATTTTTACCTTCTAATTTTGGTTCTGATTCAACATCAGCGTAATCACTTAAGCTATTGGCAAATCTTTTTAAGACATCACGGCCAAGTTCAGTATGAGCCATTTGTCTTCCTTTAAAACGAATTAATCCTTTAATTTTATGACCTTTTTCTAAATATTCTTTAGCGTTTTTTTGACGTGTTTCAAAATCATGAATGTCTATGGTTACAGATAAACGGTATTCTTTTAATTCTTTGTTGGTTTCTCTCTGTTTTTTTTGAGCTTCTTTTTGTTTTTTCTGCCTTTCATATTTGTATTTATTATAGTCCATAACTTTGGCCACCGCTGGATTTCCTCCAGCGTTCATTAAAACTAAATCAAGCCCAGCATAATTCGCTAGTGTTAATGCATCGTTTAATTTCTTTAATCCCATTTGTTCGCCATTTGGTCCAATTACCATTAATTCAGCCACTTTTATTTGATCATTAATCGGTAATTCGTTTTTATTATTTGCTATATAAATGCACCTCCATACACATTATAAAAGGCAGATACCTTTTTTGTATCCACCTTTTTTTTATATTTGCACAAATCACACTTTAAACTTTGGCATTTTACCTATTTACACTTCTTGTAAATCAGGTGGATTATGGATACAATCTCTTTCCTTTTTCTAACAATTAAGATTATATAGTAAATTATATGTAAATGTCAAGAAATAATTTGTTATTTTTAATTCAATTTATTTTTGGTAAAGTGAAAAGTCAATTTTTTATTTAATTAATAGGCTAGCACCACACGGAAACCAATAAAAGTATAGTCTGCGCCAATGCCATTGCTGAAGTTAAAGAACCCTGCACTAGACGTACTATTATAATCGCCTCCACGAATGAACCATGGAGCGCCCGAGTCAACAAAATTCGCATAGTTAGCACCATTCCAGCCTTTTGTTTCTGCAGTGGCATCGCCTAAAATTCTTGTTATATAAGTTTTATAATTATCTACACTAATTGAGTAAGTATCATAATACTTCTTATTATAGGTACTTATATCACTTAAAGTAAATCCTCCACTTCCTGATGTTAAATCTTCTCTGACTCCTGCGACATATTCCCATGCTCCTCCACTTAGATCATAGATACCACTATCATTTCCAGTACTACTTGCTTTAACACTATTAGCGTTATTATAAGCATAACCATCACTAATTGAACTACTTGCATCAACAGTTATTCCTGACCAGCCTGTAACATAATTACTATTATTATTTTTATAGATTTCTTCACAAGTGGTTCCATTACATTTTCCATAGATAGAATGGGTTAAGTAAGCTACCGCTCCCCATTCGGTATTTTTCATCATATGGCTATCTAGATTTCTTTTATAATTATAACTCGTTTTAAACATATTTGAAGCTGTTATATATCTCCATGAATTGACATTCGGTTTGATTTGAACCTTGGTTGGATTATTTTCATTCTTTTCGGCACTAGCTGTATCAGTACTTCCTTTATATCCTGTTTCAAACTTGCCAACCCATAAACCTTTGATGTCTCCAAAACTTGTAAATGCGGGATGAGTCATGTATTTTCCTACATCACAACTTCCATTTTCTCCACTGACATTAGGAGCGATACATTCACTACTTGAATTGGTGGTATTGGTGGTTCCAAATTTGATTTCAAATGGTTGATTGGTTTCATTGGTTCCTAAACTTTG
>CAOKAG010000024.1 GCA_948466395.1 uncultured Mycoplasmatota bacterium | reverse complement strand
TAAACAAAGAGCTTGAGAGTTTTTCTTTCTTACAACTGTCAAACTTGGGATTATAACATTATTTTTTATTTTTGCATAGAAAAAAAATAGTTCTTAAAACTATCTTTTCTTAGGAATCAATTTAATAGTAGGTTCTTGTATTTCAAAATCATAATTCTCTTTTATGTAACGTGCCAAAGCATTTTTCTCATTATTAATACAAGATTTATCAAAAAGTGACTTTGGAAACTCATCCTGTCATATTTTTTTAGCAGTTTTTTGAGTTAATTCATATCCTATATCTTTATATTTTCAATTTCTTCTATAATCATATTATAATTTAATCTTTTATTCATAAATAATTTTCCCTTTCAGTAGTTAGCTTCTTATTTTTTATTTGCATCCAAAAGTGGCATAAAAATAAACTGATAGCAATACCACTAAAAGAACCACACATATCGATTAAAACATCCAAAACTCTACCTGTTCTTGCATTGACAAAAAGCTGATGAATTTCATCACTTGAAGCATAAATTAAGCAAAAGAAAATGGCTAAAAAAAGAGGATGCTTAAAATGATAAACTTTAAAAGTTAAATAAGAAAGAAAACCTAAAAGAAAATAAAGGAAAAAATGAGCTCCTTTACGAATTAAAAAGCGAGTCTTCTGTACAATTTCAACTTTTCTAATTTCAGAAACTTCCGTTTTGCTTACTTCTGTAACTGACTTTATAATTTTTAGAACAAAATCATCGCTTAAACGCTCACTTTTATTTCCATTTTGATGAGAGAATAGAAAAATCGTTCCCATACAAAGAAAAACAAAACAAGGAAAAATAATTTTTTTAAGCTGCATTTAAAACCTCTTTGATTTTTTCCTTAGCCATTTTCACACTATTCATATCTGGATTCATAACGTACAGCTTTAGTTTTGAACCCATGCTATAGGTTGGTTGCATATCTCCTATCCCAGTAACAGCAATAGACTCCACTTTCCAAGAAGGCATTTTATCAATTTGATATTTAATAAAAGAAGTAATTTCTTCCATACTCATATCAGTTTGAAAACTGCCATTTAAAGAATCTAAAAGCGTATTATATTTACTAATTAAGACATTAGAACGAGTAAGTTTCTCAATAATGGCCGTAATAACTTGTTGCTGATTTTCTCCTCGATGATGATCCCCTGTTGTATAAGCATAACGTTCACGAGCGTAAGCAAGAGCCAATTTTCCATCAAAATGATTCCATCCTTTATTAATATATCTACTATCGTTTCGAGGCTTAAAAGCTTTGTCTGAATTAATATCAATTCCTCCAATAACATCTATAATTTTAATAACCGAATCAAAATTAACTCTTAAATAATGACTAATATCAATATCATAAAAATTTTCTAAAGTCTTTATACTTTTATCAATACCATAGATTCCAGCATGCGTTAATTTATCTTTTAATCCTTCAGTACCATCTAATTGGACATAATAGTCTCTCGGAGTATTAACTAATAATATCTGATTCGTTTTAGGATTGACAATTACAAGCATATTTACATCGCTACGACCTCTAATACTTTTCACATTTCCCCATTGATCAATGCCACTAATATAAAAAATAAAAGGCTCCATAGTAATATTCATAGAAACATTTGAATTTTCTTCATGAGCTTTCACCTGAATTTCAAATGTGTAAATTTCTTTTGTTTTCAAATCAAAATCTTGTATTTCCTCTTTAGCTAATGCAAGATAACTTTCTTCTAAAATAATTGCCTCAACCTTTTTATCAAATAATTCACTTATACTTTCCCAGAAATCCATTAATTTCTCAGTATAATTAATTTTACGATTTAATTCTTTTTGAATAGAGACTTTATAACTATCTTCTAAATAAGAAATAGATTTATTTTGTAAAGATTCAAGAGTTTCATAAGGACTTTCATTTAAAATTAAAACAGAATAACTTATAGTTTCATATTCTTTATTTGCATTTTTAAAAAAATCATAAGTATTTGACAAATATTTATTAAAAAAACAACAAAAAGATATTAATAGAACGGCTATAAAAAGCCCTATTACTTGTATTAAAGTTTTTTTTACTATAAACAATAGATAAACAAGAACTAAAATTAAAATAATAATAATAATACTACCCACTAATAAATATTTTACTGGTAAAATATCTAGCTTTAATAAATTGTAGCTAACGATTCCAAGCCCCACAATCACTCCTATTATTGCCACTATTCTCATACAAACCAAGAACCACTTTATTTTACATTTTAACATATTCGTCCCTCCTTTTTAATTGATTTTTATCATATCATATTTTTCTTAAAACTTCATTTTCTTTTGATAAAATTTTTTCCAGTCTTCTTTAATTGATTTTAATACATCTCGCATAAGCACTACACTTAAAATAAAAATGCCACTAAGGTAAAGTAAACCTCCTATAATTGCATTAAAACAAAATCCACATATAAAAAATAAAAGTAAACTAAAAAAACTGAAACTATAATGCTTTTTTTCCAATTTATATTCTTTAAAATTAAATTCCCCAATCCAAAACCAAATAAGATTAGTTACAAAAGTTGCAACCGCAAAAGATTCCATATTTTTAAATATAAAATAGAAACCAAAATTAAATAGCCCAGAAAACACAATTATGACATTCATAATTTTAAAATATTGACTTTGTCTGTTCTGAACTTTATATAAATTAGTATGTACGCAACGAATTAAAATTGCTATAAATTGTGCCCCAAATAGAAAAAATAGTACATTCAGAGAATCTTTATATTTTACTAACCATAATTCAAGAATAAATTTTGTTGGAAAAATAACAATTAAAATCGACGACGCCATAAATAATAAGACGCTTTTCACGTAGACGATTTTATCTTTTTCTTTATTTTGACATAAATAATTAAATAAAACAACACTAATAGGATTAACAACACTATTTAATAAATTTTCTATACTTACAGCAAAAGAATAATAAGCAAATTGAACCATACCTAAAAAATACTTTACAAATAAGCGGTCTATGCTTGTAAATAAAACATTCGCAAAATTACCAAGCATTAAGTAAAAACCTTTACTTATATTTTCTTTAATGTATTCTGTATTCACCATTGCTTTTGCTTTTCCAAAAATTTTTTTCACTTCTTTTTCAAGTAAAAACCAGTATAAAAAATAAAATAAAATGTACCCCAAAATATAAAGAAAAGCGTCTTGCGTTTTTATGATAAATAATAAGAAAAAGTTTACAAAAAACATAAAGAAAGTATTCATATTTGTAAATTTTGCATATTGATCAAATTTTCCTATTGCTTGATACAAATTTCTTAAATAATTTCCTATATTGATTGGTAAAATGACTAAACAACAATAAAAAATGACTTTATTTTTTATCAATAAACTTCCTAAAATACATATTATAGTTACGACAAATTGAAAACATTTGAATGTTTTAAATTCAGACTGAATACTAGAAAAATTCAAATCTTTTATGTTTCTTCCTCCGTATTTTAAATACATTCCGTCTGAAAAACCCAAATGCAATATTCCAATGTAAGCCACATATAATTGAAAAAGCTTAATTTCTGAATAAGTATTAACAAAAAGCATTTTAGGTAAAATAAACCCCGTTATAATACTAACGAAAAGACTAAGAAGGTTAGCACAAAAAACATATATAAAACCTTTTTTTAAACTCATCACAATCACATATCCTTAAAAAAACGATTTAACCAATTTTTATAATCGTATTCTTCGACAATTTCTTTAGGTACTTTTTCATAAGGCTTTTTTATAAAATCCAACAAAGTTTCATCTTGATCTTCTCCAAGAAGAAAAATATTTTTTTTATTATAAAATGGATAATTTTTTATATCTTTGTTATTTGTAATTAGTTTTTTCTCTAAAAACAAACTTTCCATTATTCGAAGTGTCAGTCCTGTTTGAGAAGGGGATACAATATCTAATATTCCTACACTTTTATTTAACAGTTTTAAATAGTCATCATAATCTAAAAAATCCTTTTCATTTTTAATGACGAGTAATTTTGTTTTGAGATTCATTTTATTAAAAAGAGCTTTGGTATTTTCTATCATAGCCATACGATTTTTATCTCTACCTAAAAAAATAACATCATAAATGATTTCTTCTGGATCCAATTTAATATTTAAAGTATAAAATTGTGGATTCCATTTCAAATGATATTTTATAGCATCCCTTTTATCAAATGTCCAAATTTCATCAATATTTTTATCATTAAGAACAAATCGATTAAAGACTGTAACTGTATTCCAATAATAAAATATAATACGACAATTTTTATTTTTCTTTTTTATGTATTTAGCAATATTAGACTGATATAATGTATCAAAAATAATAATAAAATCTACTTCTTTTATTAGTTTTTTCCAACTTCCAAATAATAAAAAATTTAAGTTTAATTTTGAAAAAATTTTTATGAAAATTTTATTAATAAAATCAGGATAAAAGCTATGTATTTCTTTTTTTTGTAAATAAGGATAAAAGACATATTTTATATCATGCCTCAAAATAAGATATTTTTTTATAAAAATCACCTCACTCTAATTATTTTTTTTATGTTCATTATAAACTCTAACCTTAGAATTTTTATAAAGATTATTTCCTAAGCCCCCCAGTTTATCAAGTTTTATATTCATTTTCCATAATGTATAAGGAAAAGCAATTTGATCTCGTAAACTCTTACTTTGACTAAAGTTTAACCACCAATTTTCAAGAATAATTTGACTTTTTTTATTATGTAAATCCACAACAAATACTCCACACTCTAACATTCCATAATGTTTAGGAAAACCTTCTTTTTCGTATAATATTTTTTGGGTTTCCAATTTTTGTTTATTACCTTTTTTTAAAAGGTGGCAACACTTTATTTCTTCATAAAGACAATCTCTATATCTGTGTTTATGAAAAGCCAAACCATATTCTAAATCCATTCGATTTATAAAAGGAACTAAACTAGAAACAATTTGAATACTTGAATCTATATAAAGAGCATAATCATAATCGGAAAGTAATTCAAAGGGATGCATTTTAATATATCTATTTATCAAAATTGGATTTTTTAATTTTTTTATATTTTCAGGTATTTCTCTTTTTTTCCAAATAGAATTATTTATATTTTGATCCGTAAAAAGAATATAATCACAATTTTTATTTACAAAAAAAGGTTCTTTAATAGAATCATAGTCTGAAATTAAAGCACTGTAAATCACTATTTTCTTATCACTTAAATCTAAATTATTAACGATTAAGAATTCATTTTTTATAGAAGCTTTATGATTATACTTTTTCATTTTAAAAGAAAGTATAATACTTTTAATAAATTTTATAAATCCTTGTTCTTTAATCATCCATATTTTTTTTCCTAAACGATATTCTTTTGAATTTTGCAATTCTATATTCTCTAAATTTAATTTCTCTATAATACTTTCTTCTTCCATTAAATAACCTCTTTCTAAATTTTTTTCTATATTACCCATTAAATTTTTTCAAATTTAAGAAAATATACTACTATAAGGGACAATAGAGTTATTGTATATTGTAAAATTTAAAAAATAAACAATTAAACATAAACTCATAAGAAAATAATAAAATTTCTTGTTCACACTATAGTTTGAATTCTCAATTGCATTCGGAACACTAGCACATGCAAAAATACCAAAATAAAAACTTATTCTTATCATCTCACCTAAAATTAAAGTCATAGCTGAAAAACACATACATAAAAACTGTAAATTTAAAAATAAGGCATTGCTTTTTTTATTTCGATCTTCACCAAATAGATAGAGCATAAATAAATAAAGTGAAAAATTAATTGCAAAAAAAACCAAACTCATTGATTTTCCTCTACTAAGGTATTCATAAAAATGACCAGAATTAAAAACAAGAAATATCAAATTAAAGAGTACATCCCTAAATAGCGTTGTACAAAGAACAATACTCATAACAACAGCTATTTGTTTCCAACCTATTTTTAAATTTGAAATAGGATAAGCAATCAAAAAAATGAGAGCCGTTCGATGAAAAGTAGAAGCTATAAAAACACTAATTAAAAAAGGCAATAATTTCTTTTCTTTCAAAAAATCATAACTAAATACTAAAATACTAGCAGCTAAAGTATGTCTTAAAGCTGAAAAACTAAAACAATAATAATTTAACGAAAGAAAAATTAAAAAACCAATGACAGGATTTTTGGCATACTTATAAATAAATCGACTTACAATAAAAACATAAGGAAACGCCATAATAGCTAAATAAAAATGAACATTTTCACTGAAAATAGCAATAATATAATTAAGTAAATAAAAAACTAATTCTGTTTCTTTTTCGTTACAAAATGCTACAATTTCTCTCAAAGACATGCTTTTAATTAGTTTAAAATAAGGTAAATACAATCCTTCAATATCCAATCCAACACTCGTGTCTCTTAATGCTAACATTAAAAATAATAAAATTCCTATAAAAATACAATACTTTTTCCTATAATTTTTAATAAATCTTTTCATAAAGAAATAAGAACTAATTATTATAATAATTAATATAAAATAGGGTAACATAAATCCACTCTTTTCTTTCCATTTATTTTTTTATAAACGCTTTTACCAAAACTAATCTATTTCTTATCATTTTTAGCAAAGGATAATGTTTCATCTGAGAAACATTTCTATCATGTCGCCTATAATGAATTAATTTCTCATCCAAAAAAACTGATGTTCCATATTTCTCACAAATAAGTCCTATCCATTGATCATGCATTTCAATTTCATTAGGAATAGGTAAAATAAATGGTACCATTTCCTTTTTAAAAGCCATACAACAACCTAAATACTTATTTTTATAAATATTAGATAAAATACCAGATTTTGACTTTCTATAATCAAAAAAACTTTCAATCCATATTTCAGAAAGATTAGAATTAACGACATCACAATTATGGGTAATACAATCGCATTTTTTTTCTTCAAAAATTTCTAATACTTTTTCCACTTTAGATTTTTCCCATACATCATCTTGATCAGATAAAAAAATATATTTTCCTTTACAATGAGAAATTGCCTGAGCAAAATTTTGTTTCACGCCATTTTGAGGTCCTTTAATAATTTTAATTCTTTTATCATGTAAAGCATCTATGATTTCTAATGTTTTATCTGTAGAACCATCATCTGAAATAATGACTTCATCTTGAACATCTAATTGCATCAAAATGGACTCTAATTGTTCTTTAATATATTTTTCACCATTATAAACAGCCATGGCAACAGATATAAAATAATCTCTTTTCATTTTCAATCACCACTTAATACACTTTCTATGGCTTCACGATACTTATTAATAGACTGATCTTTTGTAAAAAAATGTTCCAAATAGGCTCTTCCTGTTGAATGATTTTTTAAAAAAGTTTCTTTATCTTGAAGGATCATTTTTAAAGTTTGTTCGATTTCTTTATAATTTCCCGTTTCACAAACCACACCACACTTTGACTCTTTAATGATTTGATACGCTTCTGTGCCACTTTCTAATATGCCTAAAACAGGAACATTTGTCGCTAAACAACCATATATTTTACTTGGTACAGAAACCCCTTTAATGCCTTTTGAATTAGTAACGAGATGAACATCTGCACTATTTAAACTATAAATTAAATCTTTTTTATCTTGATAAGGAATAAATAAAATATTTCCTACCTGACTTTCTTTTACTTTCTGTTCTAATTTTGCTTTAATGGCTCCATCTCCAATAAAAGCAAAGACCACCTCTTCATCTTTAAATTTCATAAATAAATCAATCAAATTTTCCAAATCGTAATACAGCCCTAGATTCCCCGAATACATAATCACAAACTTATTTTCAAGTTGATACTTTTGTTTAAAAGCTTGAAGATGCCCATTATCTTTATTTAAAGGATAAATTTCGGTTTCATTCGTCCAATTATTGATTACTATATTTTTGGGAACGTTTTTATTTTTAAAACGTTCTTCTAATGTCTTTTTCATGTCTCTTCCTACTGTAATAACCAAACTGGCTTTTTTGCAAGTGTGTTTATCAAAAGCCATCATTAACTTTAAAATCCCTTTATTTTTAGAATAACGCACTGCCATAATTTGTTCAGGATTAAAATCTTGAATATTATAAATTAATTTTCCTTTTGTGATTATCCGTCCAATATTTCCAAGAATACCACCTAAAACAGGAGGTTGAGAAATAGTAAAAACGACATCTTGTTTCCCTACTTTAAAAGTTGCTCTAATCGAACGAAAAAAATAACTTAAAATATTCAAAATTCGACTCTTCTTATTAGCTTTAGAAAACTCTTTTACTCGTACTCTAATAATATGGATGCCATGATAATCTTCATGAAAATACTTCTCTTTTTTGTATTTTTCTTCTATCTTGCCAGAATAACAAGGAACAGAACAAAGAACTGTAATCGCATACTCGTTTTTTAACCCTTCACATAATTCAGTTAATATTTGAGCAGTAGAAGCCACTTCTGGATAAAAATAATGTGCATACAATAACAATTTACGTTTTTCCATCAACACTCAACTCCTTTCAAAAAAAAGACAGGATAAGGCATTACCCCATACTGTCTTTTTATCTTGTTCTAAATACCCTTTTTATTCTAATTTTACTATTAACCCTTAACGTTTTAAACTCTATATCGCTCCATCTTTTTTTACAACTTGAACAATCGTATCTTTTAAAATTTTTAAATCCGTTTTAGCACTTTGTAAATAGCTATACTTTGATTCAATTTGAACTCTTTCATTAAAAGTAACATTACTTCTACCGCTGGTTTGCCACAAACCTGTAATACCAGGTTTTGTTTTTATAACTTGATTAAAATAAATGCCCATATCTTCTTTTTCTCGTGGTAAATAAGGTCGATTTCCAACTAAACTCATTTGTCCTAAAAAAACATTAATAAATTGAGGCATTTCATCTAAAGAAGTTTTTCTCAAAAACTGTCCTAACTTCGTAATTCGTGGATCGTTCTTTAATTTTTTATTTATTGTATATTCTTCTCTAAAAGAATCATTATTTTTTAATAAAGTTTCAAGCACTTCATCTGCATTTGGTACCATTGTTCTAAATTTATACATCCAAAACAATTTGCCATCTTTTCCAATCCTTTGTTGTTTAAAGAAAATACTATTATAATCTCTATTGTAAATAGAGATTGCTTTTATTATAAAAGCAAGTGGAACAATCAAAAAAATTCCAAATAGTCCTATCAAAACATCAAACACTCTTTTGACTTTTAAATAAATCGATTGTGTTAGATGAAACGTTTCAACATTTTCTCTAATCAAAACTTTATCTGAATTCATATCCAAAACCCCCTTCAAAATACAACACCAAATAAATTATTAGCCACATAATACCACAAATCTTAGAAAAAGTCCAGTATTTATTGTATTTTGTGTAATAGTTTTATGATAATGTCAGTATCGGTGAATTTTTGAATACCCATTCAAAAAAGAAAGGTTTCAACATAAAAAAGTTTATATTTATCGATGTTTTATTTCTTGTTCTTCCTTTTGAAGCTCTTTTTCTTCTAAAAAAAACAATTTATTTTTCAATTCCTTTTCAAATAATTTCAAACGCTTCATATATTTATCATACTCTGTTTTTTTTATAAAAATCTTATACTCATTGATAAGCATACTTTTTATTTTCGTAAGCTCATTTAAAGCAATACAAATTCCTCCTTGATCCCCTTCATCGTCATTCACTTCTTTTAAAACAAGTTTAGTCAATTTTCGAAAAGAAATCTCTATCTTTTTTTCTAAAAGACGCTCAATGATTTCAAAATTGTAAACGACAAGCGAATCGATTTTTATTAAATTTTCCTTTCTAATATTCGGTTTAAATTCATAACCTTCCATTTTAATTTTAAACTTACTAATTTTTTTATTTTTATTTTTCTTTTTAACAACATAACTCTTCAAAACGCTCACCCTTACTCTAAAAGATCATTTCTTTTTTCTTTTGTTTTTTTAACTTGTTCTTGATAACGCCATTCCTTTATTTTTGCATGATCACCACTCAACAAAACTTCTGGTACTTTTAACCCTCGAAACTCACTAGGTTTCGTATAAGTAGGATAATCAAGTAAGTTTTCTTGAAAAGATTCTCGCTCCCATGATTCTTGCTTTATAACGCCTGGAAGTAAGCGAGTTACTGCATCTGTGATAACCATAGCGGGAAGTTCTCCTCCTGTTAATACATAATCACCAATTGAAATCTCTTCATCTACAAATAATCGAATTCGTTCATCAAACCCTTCATAATGACCACAAACCAAAATAAGATGTTTTTCCAAAGAAAGGGACTTTGCTTGCTTTTCTTTAAAACTTTTTCCTTGTGGACACATCAAAATAACTTTGCTTTCAGGTGTTCGAAGGCTTTCAATCGCAGCAATCAGAGGTTCACATCGAAGAACCATTCCTCCTCCTCCTCCATAAGGAGTATCATCTACCTGTTGATTAGAAAGTTGGGAAAATTCTCTAAAATTAATGACTCGAATCTCGATTAATTTTTTATCACGTGCTCTTTTAATAATGGATTCATTTAAAAAACCATCAAACATATGAGGAAATAAAGTTAAAATATCAATTTTCATAAAATGAGTTCACTTCCTTTTGAAGTTATAATTCTTTGTTGCTCTAAATCAATTTTCTTTATATAAGTCGATTTTAAAGGAATATAATAAGTCTTCTTGTATTGCACTTCAAGCAAAACATTACCATTTGAATCCCAAACATCGATAACTTTTCCAATTTCTCTAGACCCTTCATAAACAGCTAGTCCAATTAAATCTTCATACAAATAGTCATCTTTTAAAAGATTTAAATCTTCACGTGCCACATACACTTTTTTTCCTTTATATAAAAGCCCTTCATTAATCGATTGTACACCTTCAAAACAAACCATTTCAAAAATTTTATGATGACGATAAGCAACCACTTTAAATTCTTTTTTTTCCTCACCAATAAAAAAGGAAGCTCCTTTTTTAAAAACAAGATCTTTTTTTTCAAAATGGGAAAGAATTCTTAATTCTCCTTTGATACCATGTGTATTGACAATTTTTCCTATACAAACATACTCTTGCATTTTTTATTGCCCTCCATTTGAATACAACTCATACAAAAGAATACTTGTTGCTACGCCAACATTTAAACTTTCCACGTTTTTTGTAGTAGGAATAGAAATCAACTCATTTGCTAAGTCCTGAAACGTCTTATCAACACCCCTACCTTCATTCCCCATTATTATAGCATAGTTCTGTTTTATAGTCATTTTTTTTATATTCTTACCTTCAGAAACATTTGTAGCATAAATACAGTAGCCTTTTTTTTGCAAGTCAGATAGAATCCATTTCAAATCATTTTTGATCAAATTCAAATAAAAGAAACTGCCTTCACTTGCTCTAATAACTTTTTCATTATAAAAATCAACCGTATCAGCACTACACACTACCGTATCAATACCAAAAGCCACGCAACTACGAAGAATGGTTCCTAAATTTCCTGGATCTTGTATACAATCTAAAAGACAAACATTACCTAAAATGGCTCTTGATTCTATTTTACAACATACCGCAATGACAGAAGTTCCACTTTCTTGGCTAGATAGCTTTTTTAATATATCTTGACTAACTTCATAAAAAGGAAGGCCTTCTACTTTAAATTGCCCATCACTTGCCAAAATCTCTTGAACACATTTTTTCTTTAAAGCTTCTTTTAATAAATGATCGCCTTCGATTAAAAATAATCCTTTTTGATCCCGATACTTTTTTGTCTTTAATTTTGTCCACTCTTTAACCTTTTTATTTTCCAAAGATTCTATTTTCATCATTCTCTAAGCCTCTTTCTTGCCAATTTATAATTTGGGTAAAATTCCTCTACTCGTTGCCAAAATCGAACACCATGATTAGCTTCGTAAAAATGACACAATTCATGAATAATAACATAATCCAACAGATCCTTTTCTTTCTTTAAAAGTTCAGTATTTAACGTAATCGTTTGATTTCCTCGATTATTAACCCCCCATCTTGTTTTCATGGTTCGAAATTTTAATTGAAATTTAGGAATCGATTTAAAAAAAGGCAACAACCGCTCCATTTCTTCTGTAAAAACTCTTTTTACTTCTTCTTGATAAAATGTCGTTAACATTTTTTCATTCTTAGTAATAATGAAATCCCCATCAAAATGGCATTTTTTAACTGCTTGATCATACACAATCGTGTACTTTTTCCCTAAATAGTTAAAAAACAAATTATTCTCTTGTGTTTTAGAAAGCATGAAATACATTTTTATAATTTTTTCTTTATTATTCTCTATTAATTTTAAGAGGTCTTGTTCAGTAACAAAGATGGGACAAGTAGCATAAAGTTTACCATCTTCCTTAAATCTTAAATAAATATTTTTATTCTTTTTTCTAACAATAACCACATCGATTAAAATTCCTTCTATCTCAACTTGCATAAATGTCTCCTTTAACTATAAACAGTTGAATGCTTTTATAAAAACAAATAAAAAAATGATAATAAATTGTTTTAATTGAATTCATTTTAAACCTTTCAAGTTAAATTAATTATACACTAAAATAATAAAGAAAAAAATGTTATTTTAACTTTAAATCACGAATGATGTCTTTTTTTATATCGTCTTGTTCAATGTAATGTTCAAATAGATCGTCCGAAAAAGAAAAATCCAGAAACTTTTCAACTTCTTCAATAATTTTTTCAACAGACACATCTAATATTTTTAGTAAAGACGTTCTAAAATCTGGATAAAGTTGAAGAAGCGTTTCAAAATTTTTCAAATCATTTCGTTCATCAGTCTTAATCGCTTTCTTTTTGTAAAAAATAGGCGTGGGTAGAATAAATCTTCCAAAATCCGAAACATAACGATAATACGGGCTTAAAGGCGTTTCAAAGCAACCGTCAAAATCATAAATTGGAGCAATCTTTATTCCTTCTCTTTCTTTTTCAAACAATAAATTATAAGAACAAATATCTCCCAGCCCTAAGTAAATATGAAAGCTTATCAGATCAAAAAATTTTTTCAAAAACAATTGATAAAAAGAAGGCGTTTTAAAAAATTTCTCTATAAAAGAAAGATTGGCCAAAATTCCTTCAAAAGGAAACAAATCGTTATCCCCATAAATATACACTTTGGATGACTGCCGAAAGTTTAAAGAAGCAAGACCAGAATGGCCATTAAAAACAGCTGGAATAAAATGGATAACAGGCAATTCATACTCTTTAGCAATTCTTTCTGCCAAAAGATGATTAATAAGATCTTGCGCCTTTCTCTTTTTAAAATAATAAAAATTGTTTTCATAAAAAAACCATGAATCGTATAGATTCATTGTAAACGCATCTATATTTAATAACTTGGCATTATTTCTCGAATAAGGAAACCTTTCCTTTAAATTCAACACTTCAATTGTTTCTGAAAATTTAATCTCTGACAATGCTCCTCCCCCTTCCAATTAGAAAGCTTATTTTACCACACAAAAAAAATAGCATCAATAATCTTCTGCTATTTCCTCAATGGCTTCAATTTCTGACTCCATGGCCTGTTTGTATTTCTTTTTAAACGATACGACTCGCTTACGAAGTTCTTCCGCATCCATTTCATATTTTTGAGCTTTAATTAAAGCGTCATTTATAATACGTGAAGCATTTTTTTTAGCTTCATCTATAATACCTTTACTTTCATCACGAGCCATTCTCTTTATTTGTGTTGAAGCGTCTTCAGCAACCAAAATGGTTTTATTTAAAGTATCTTCCAAATTTTGATATTTTTCCAAATTAATGTTTAATTTTTCAATTTCTAAGTCTTGAGCTTTTAATTTTTCAAGCATACTTTCATACTCTTTAGCAACAGTTGCAACAAAACTATTTACTTCTTCTTTATTATATCCATTAAAACTATTACTAAATCTTTTCACTGCTTCACCTCAAATTCACTTAAAAATAATAATCTATTCTACCACTCATTTTCCATATCGTCATCATTTTTTTCTTTTTCACTCTCATCTGAAATTTTTCCTTGAATATTAACATTTTTAGGGGTACATAGATAAATACCTATCCCAATTTTCTGCATCTTTCCCCCTATAGAATAAATGCATCCGCTTAAAAAGTCAATAATTCTTTTTGCTTGAGCTGAGGTCACTCTTTTTAAATTAACTACGACACTATTACGATTTTTTAAATGATCGGCAATTTGTTGACTCTCAGAATAGGCACGAGGCTCCATTAGAATCATTTTATTCCCCATTTTATCGGCTTCTTTTAAAGCTTCTTCTTCACTACTATTATAATATTCATCTTCTGTTCCAACTAAATTATCTTCTCCATCCGAAAATAATTTTTTTAATTTATCTAAAGCCATAATCATTCCTCTTTCTTTTATATTACCCTACTATATAATATAGTACCAAAGAATTAGGAATTTTTCAATTACAATTCTGATTAAAATTCAATTCTAGATTCTATATAACTTTCAAGTTCATCAATAGGCATTTTTATTTGTTCCATAGTATCACGAAGTCTCAACGTAACCCTATTTTTTTCAAGGGTTTCATCATCTATAGTGATACAAAATGGCGTACCAATAGCATCGCTTCTGCGATACCTTTTACCAATACTGCCTGATTCATCATAAGAACAATTAAATTTTTTACACAATAAAGCATAAACATCATTCGCTTTTTCTCCATGAATCTTTTTAATTAATGGTAATATTGTCACTTTTATAGGTGCCAAAAAAGGATGAATTTTTAAAACTTCTCTTTTATCTCCTTCAACTTCTTCTATTGTATAAGCATCAGTTAAAAAAGCTAGAATGACACGATCTAAACCTAAAGCAGGTTCTATACAATATGGAACATAACGTTCATTTGTTACTGGATCTAAATAAGACAAATCCACTCCACTATAATTTTTATGAACCGTTAAATCATAATCCGTTCGATCAGCAATACCCCATAATTCATCAAACCCATGAAGATATTTATATTCTATATCTGTCGTAGCAACACTATAAAAGGACAACTCTTCTTTTGCATGATCGCGAAATCTTAAATTTTCTTTTTTTATACCTAAGCTTTTTAAAAAATCCAAGCAAAATTGTTTATAATACCCAAACCATTCTAAATCCGTTCCTGGTTTACAAAAAAATTCCAACTCCATTTGTTCAAATTCACGTGTTCTAAATGTAAAATTTCCTGGCGTAATTTCATTTCGAAAACTCTTACCTGTTTGGCCTATCCCAAAAGGAACTTTTACTCTCATACTTCTAACGACATTGTTAAAATTAACAAACATCCCTTGCGCCGTTTCTGGTCTTAAATAAATCGTTGATTTGGCTTCTTCAGTTACCCCTTGAAAAGTTTTAAACATAGTATTAAATTGCCTAATTTCTGTAAAATCAACTTTTCCACAATGAGGACAAGCGACCTGCTCTTCTTGAATAAAAGTTTCTAATTTTTCATTACTCCAACCATCACATTCAACCTCTTCTCCTCGATTTTTTAAAAATTCACCCACTAATTTGTCTGCTCGATAACGCATTTTACAATGTTTGCAATCCATTAAAGGATCATTAAAATTCGTAATATGCCCTGTAGCTTCCCAAACTTTTGGATTCATTAAAATAGCACTTTGAATACCATAATTATAAGGATTTTCTTGAATAAATTTTTTCCACCAAGCTTTTCGAACGTTTTCTTTTAATTCAATACCTAACGGTCCATAATCAAAAGTATTGGATAAGCCTCCATAAATATCACTTCCTTGAAAAATAAAACCGTATTGTTTACAATAATTAATTAAATTATCCATTGTTATCTTCTCTTTCATATTAATCCTCCTTTTACAATGCGTAACTTTTCTCGTATACAAGTTGAATTAGAGTGGACACCTGTTTTCGGTCCTTTTAAAACTCTAATAACTTTTTCTGAGGAAACTTCCTCATAAGAATTGATCCAATTTAAGATAAAATCAAAAAAATAAGAATTAAAGTAAATTCGAATAGTTCCTTTCTTTAACAAAAACGTTCTTAAAGAAATAGCCTGATTATTTTTTAAATAAAAATATTCATACAATGCCAAAGAATGACTTTCATTACCATTCATAAAACCCAACAATTTTTTTAAAAATTCTTGATCTAAATCGCCAATTGAATCTTCTTTAAAAACAAAACTAAATGAAGCCATCGTTTTATCTTGAGAATAATCAAACCTTAAAGAATCACTAGAACTCAGCAAATAAATGGTTTGGATAGTACACACATTTTTCTCAAAATAAGAAAGACGATCATTTAAATACTTTTGCTGTATTTTATTATATAGAGGAATTAAACTTTTTTGCTTATCAAGGATAGTGAGAAAAGTATTATCCATTTTTTCAACGACTACCCGATCCAAAAAAGCAGTATAAGAGCAAAGTAAAGCACTATTTAGAAATTGCCAAATAACATGATAAAACCAAAGAAAATCAGTTTCAAAACTCAATTTTTTTTCAAAAAGACAAACAAAATTTTTATCGTATCCTTTAATAAATAGTTGTGCTGTTTCCACTTCAATAAAAAGGCGTGAACAGTTCATAAACCTATTTTGCATAACAAAAAATCCATCCTTCCTACTAAAAAAAGAAAAAACTAAAGAACAATAAGGGACGAAAAAATTTCCGCGGTTCCACCCTAATTATTCTTTAGTCGAATCACTTTTTATTATATAGCTCTGAGTTTTCCATTCTCTTCTTCGCTTTTATAACTAAATTATATAAAAACACTTTGCAAAAATCAAGAATAAATATTTAACAATCATCTAAAACCTTTAACAATAATTTCTTGAAAACAGTCTTCGAATAGAAGATCCCACTGCTCTTCCTAAGTCAAGAACCGTATTAATCATTCGAGCTACCGCATTTAAAGCTGTAATTGTTAAAGCTCCGCCTTTTAATTCATATAAATCTTTACTATTTAAAATCATATTAAACCTCCTAAGAATGACATTTTAAAGGACGTAAAAATCCATCTAAAACGCCTGCCAGAAAAACACCTACCGCAGTAAGAGCTGCAATTAATTTATATCCCCCACCCACAATTTGTTCCAATTCTTTTTCTTCTAAAATCATAACCTTTACCTTTCTAAAATAATTTTCCAAATTTTTTTTATTATTTTTTCTTTATTTTTCAAAAGCTGTATTTCCACCACATCATTATTATGTCCTTTATATTCTTTTAACTTTAGTGTAAAATCTTGAAAAGTATGATTCCTATAATCAGATTGAACCTCTCCAATTTTAATGTCTTCTATTTCATAGTTCAAAGTGTCAACTTTGATAAAATGATAATCAAATTTTACGGAAGTCGGTAAATAAAAATGGAGAACACATGACTGATCACAAACCACATGTGCATCTAGTGAATAGACATCATATATTTCATGAAAACTAAGATACCCCATTAACGCGATTAAAAGGAAAAGCACACCAACAAATAAACTCGATTTTAGTTTTATTTTATAGGTTAAATATCGTAATAAATTATACTTTAAATAATCACTCATAAAGCCTCTTTAAAATCATAAATCGAATCAAAGAATCTTTCATTTTCTTTGTGACTCACATAAATAACCGTTTTATCTTTTAAATATTCTTTTAAATTTTGAATGATTTTAATTTCTAACTCATTATTCAATTCACTTAATGCTTCATCTAAAATTAAAATTTGAAACTCGTTTAATAAAGCTCGAGCCAAAATAATTCTTTGCTTTTCTCCCCCTGACAAATTCGTAGCGTCTTTCAATATAAAAGTTTCATAGCGTAATGGCTTATTAGAAAGAATACTTTCTATTTCGCAAATGGTAGCAATTTCCCTAAATTTTTGTTCTTCTACTTTGCGATCCAATAGAATATTATTCTTTATCGTATCTTGTAACAGACATTCTTTTTGACTAATATAAGTAATATTTTTACGTAGAGTACTTAGACTATAATCCGCAATTAAAGTCTTACCAATTCTAACCTTACCTTTCTCTACTTTTAGTAAACCACTGATAATTTGGCACAAAGTAGATTTTCCACAACCACTTGGACCTTTAAAATACACAAATTGATTCTTAGGAATTTCAAGAGAGAAATGTTTAAAAATTTTTTGAAAAGGTTGATAAGAAAAATCTAAATTAGAAATAGAAATGGTTCCATTTTCAAAAACACTTAATCCCTTTTCTTTTTCTTCTTCCTCTACATTATAAAAATCATTTAATTTCTCAATGCTAACCTTTATATAACTAAAACTAGGAATAAATTGAATCATACTCTTAAAAGGTTGAACAAAAAATGGCAATAGATTTTCAAAAGTAATCAAATCAATTAATGAAAGTTGTCCATTAACAATCAACAAAACACCAACAGATAAAATTGAAAAATTTAAAATATCTTCTAATCCAAAAGACCACACTTGAGAAGTTAAAACTTTTTCATTTAACTTATGAAGAAAATACAAATATTTTATACAATTTTTTTCAATTTTTTTAAAGACAGTATGTGTAAGATTTAAGTTTTTCATTGTTAAAAAAAAATCTAAATTTTCAATAACCGTTGATTGAAAATTAATTTCACTTTCATTGGTAATTAAAGCCCTCTTATATAAGATTTTTTCGGAAATTATTCCAACAACAACATAAATAAAAACAAAAGAACAAAGAATAAAAAATAATTGTTTATTCATGTAAAGTAGAATCATTCCCACACTAAAGCCTAAGACAGAATCTAGACAAATCGTAATCATAAGTTCTGAAAAAAGCGATTGAATCCCTTCTAACTCTTTTAACCGAACCATAATTTCGCCTGTTGTTCTATCTTTTATAAAATAATTTGGAAGCGAAAACAAATGTTTCAAAAAATCATAGTAAAGAAGACCATCAAATTTTTTATTAAAAATATTTTTATAATAATTTCTTAAAAAATATACAATCAGTTTTATAAAATTAAATGCTAAGAAAATTAAAATAAATATTAAAATCACTTTTTTCTCTTCATTTTGATTCAATGTACTAATCAAAATTTTATAATAAAATCCAGTTAAAACAGTTAAAAAAGTAAATATTAAACTTAAAATAATGATTCGCCAAACTAAATTTTTCTCTTTTTTAAAAATCATCTGGATCATTCTTAGAAATGGATTTTGATTTTGTATTTTAGGTAAGGGGTATTTTGGATATAAAATAATTAAATTTTTTGACCAAATTTCTAAAAATGCTTGTTTCTTCATTTTGATATTTCCACGAGCAGGATCCATTAAATAAATAAAATCTTTTCCTACTTTATAAATAACCACAAAATGATTGAGATTATCTATAGTAACATGCGCAATAGCGGGCAAAAGAACATCTTCTAAATCACTAAATGCTTTTAAACTTAATCCATACGAATCAAAACCATAGTGAATAGCTGTTTTTACTAAATGATAAGCAGTGGTTCCATTTAAATTCGTTTCTGTATCAACACGTAAAGTTTCTAATGGAACATAGCCCTCATAATATTGAATAATGGATTGCAAACAACACACACCACAATCTTTTAAATCATGTTGCCTAACAACTATGCTTTTCTTTTTCATCTTATTTTTCGCCTCCTACTATTATATATACCCTCTAAATTGGTCTTTTCCTTTTTTTATCTTTAAAATAAAAAAAGTTTTAAACTCAACCGTTCAAAACTTTTAATTTTCATTCCACAACTGAAATTTACCAGTAATTTCATTTACCTCTTTAGTATCGCCATAAATAATAGCTCCTAAATATTCCAATTGATCATTTTCTTTTTTACCAATCGAAGCAACAAGCTCCTCATCCGTTCTAGTTTCTAACATATCTTTAGGATAATCAGCAACAAGTAAATTCGGATTACTTTTTGCTTTATCAATAGCTATTTTTAATTTACTAGCTTTCACTTTAGTAACAATAAATGGAAAACGACTAATTCCCAAATGGGGAATAGTAGATTTATCCATAATTATAGATTTTCCCATTATTTCACTATCAGAATAGTTTCCAATAGCTATAGATAAATGACCAATTACATTAAGAGCGACAGATGGCTCAACTGTTGTTGCCAAAACCGCTACAATTTTTCTATCTTCATAATTCATATTTAAATTCTCCTTCATTTCAACTATTTTTTAAAATAAAGGAGTAGAAACATTTTCTAAAATCTCAATCTTAGCCCATAACTCTCCCCCATGCATTTTCCTTGGGTATCTTAACATGCTAAACCTCCGTTTTCAAAAATGACAATAATCTTCGTCTTTTTCTAAAATATATATAAATGATATTATATCAATTCTTTCTTACAAAGTAAAGAAAGAATTAAAAATAAGATTCAAAGTCTTGTGTAGGTTTGTCAAACAAAAGTTACAAAGTAACGACAAACCAACGATAGATTATT
>CAOKAG010000023.1 GCA_948466395.1 uncultured Mycoplasmatota bacterium | reverse complement strand
ACTAGATTTTATCTAGCCTAGATTCATATTTCTATTTAAAACTGTCAAAGTCGGGAGAATGAATTTTAGTCCATACGAAAAAAACAGAGTTGTAATTTTTTATAGGTACATAAAACTTTATTCTTTTTATTTTATAAATTTACTGTTATAATAAAATTAAGAAAATGTGGTGAATGAATGAAAAATATTATATTTACGTTATTAGTGGCGTTTACTTTTGTAACTTGTACATCTGCTGCTACTACAAAAAATGGAGTACCAATTACACCTTCATCAGATATAACCGATAAAAAAGTAGAAGTTAATTGTAAATATACATCTAATTATATAGTTAGTTTTTTAAAACTAGATAAAAACGATACAGAAGGGTTATATGAACAAGGAAATGGAATTGCTGATGGAATTGTCCCTAACATGGGTGAATATTTATTAGAAAAGGGATTTATGACTTCAGATGGCTTTTACGATTGTCCTAAATATGCAATATATTATGTTAATGATAATAACGATATAGAAGTCATAGACTTTGCGAATGACTTAAAAAACGTACAGAGATTTTTTTTATTAAAACCTGAAGAAAGTTCATGTGTTGGAGCTTGTCAAGGGGAACAATTTATTGAAAATGAAAAATGGACATGTGATTATACAAGTCAAATTCGAAGTGGAACGACAATTCAAACAAAGTATGATGGCATTAACTATATGTTAATCAATCGGGATCATGAAATACAATATGTTAGTGGGACAACTATAAGAAGTGACTGCGGAGATATCTTTTTAAATCTTGATTATAATGGTGGAAACAATTTTTTATCTATGGAAGAAGATATTAGAAGAATATCAGATTTAGAGACTTTAAAAAATTTACATAACTTTTTGTGTAAGGGAAATGAAAGAAAACCGGGTATTGAATATTATTGTTCAGGAAATTGTCGATATTCAAATAATAAACAAGATTTTTGTTCTTATTTAAATGATAAAATTAGTTATCAAACTGGTACCGATGAAACAGAATTATCATTAGAAATATGTCAAAATACAGAAGTGAAAAAAAGTCTAAGATTTATAGGAAGGATTTTAATCGTTGTAAAAATAATTATTCCTTTATTATTAATAATATATGGATTTATTGATTTTGGAAAAGCAATCGTTTCTTCAAATGCCGAAACATCAAGTAAAGCTTTAAAAAGATTAACAACAAGAGTACTAACAGGGGTAATAATATTTATTTTACCTACGCTTATTAATTTTGTATTTGGGTTATTTCCTAAAAAGTATCACTTTATAGATTGTTCAGAGTGCATATTTAAACCATCATCTTGTCGTATAGAAGACTAATTAACTAGTAAAGTGATAAATTTATTGTTATAATAATAGGAGGAAAGAAAAGTAGGGATTTTACATGAATAAAAAAAATTTGTTCTTTTTTATCATTTTTATCAATTTTATCAATTTTATATTTGTGACTGAAGTAGTTGCTTCTCAAATTAGTTGTAAATATGAAATAAAAGGAAGTGAATTTAGTGAAAAATTTATTCTTAGACAAGAATATGAGGGGTCAAGAAATTTAACTTTAATTACGAATGATAAAGATTTGAAACTTTCAGAGGATAAAATACTTTTAAAAGAAGATGGTTCTTGTCCAAGTGTATCCGTATTTTATGGAATTGGATTAGGAAAGATAATTTATCCTAATCAAACCTTATGTCAAATGTCAGAAGTTTTATATCCATATTATTGTACTTCCGATATATTAGGAATACCAACAACTGAGGAGGATGAATCAGAAAATAATTTTGTTGAGAAAAAGCAAGCAGCATTAGTAAAAAAAACAAGTTCTTTGTGCGAATATAAAAGCGAAAAGAATGGTCCGAGTTTTTATATAAGTATAAATAATCCAGTTGAAGAGGATTCTTTTAAAAATTTTGTTTTTCCAGCTAACAAAGTAGATAATTTGTATTATTATGTAGTTGGAAGTCATAAAGAATACTTAAAACCTAAAGGAAAATATTTTTTTATTAAAGATCAGCAAATTTTTTGTCCTTCTTATATATATTTAGAAAAAAAGTTGAGTTTTCATATTACTGTAGGTTATCGTTGGACGTATATGATTGTTGGAAAAAGTAACAAAAACGATCAAAATAAAACAGAAATTGAAAATCCCATTCCTGGAAATAATGATGAAAACCATGATATTATAGAGGATATTCCACAACCTTCAGATAATGTAGATTGCAATGGAATTTTTGCTAACGAATTTGGAGAATATTTAAAACAAATATACAATTTATTAAAATTCGCAGTTCCAATTTTAATATTGTTATACGCTATAATTGATTTTATAAAAGCTTTAGCAGCACAAGACGATTCAGAATTAAAAAAGGCAGCAAATAAACTTGTTAAAAGATTAATAATAGGTGTTTTGATATTTGTTTTACCTACTATTTTAGAAATATTTCTAGATCTAGCAGGTGTTCAATTTGGTGTCTGTGACTTAGGAACGTAGGAGGTGTTAAAATGTCAATATCTATAATAAATCCACTTGAAGTGTTTAAATACGGGTTAACAGGTGTTTTTCTTTTTATTGATGGAATTGTTTACTGGGCAGTTAGTAATATTTTTGAAGTCTTTGAATCCCTCGCTAGAGTCGAATTTTTGACACAAGGAGTTTATAAAGAAATAGTAAATAAGTTTATGGTAATAATAGGGGTATTTATGCTATTTTATTTATCTTATTCTTTATTAAAAAGTTTAATTAATCCAGATGATTTTAGTAAAAATACAACTAAATTAGTTACCAATTTGATTTTTTCACTGGTTCTTTTAGGAGTGATGCCAGTTATCTTTACCCAAGCTTTTAAATTACAAACATTAATAATTGATAATCATATATTAGATAAAGTAATTTTAGGTCAAGATACAGCAAGCCAAGATGAAAACTATATTTCAAAAAACGGAAATCGTTCAGCTTTAAATATTTTAAATGCTTTTCTAAATCCAGATAATGCTAATGTAGAAGGAGAAAGTTTTCAAAAGTGGAATGATTTTAAAAATGATCTAGTTCTTGGATATGCTTCTTTTATGGACATAACGGACTTCGCAGAAAAAGTTCATGAACAAGCATCAGCACCAGATAGTAATGGAAAAATAGTAGTGGTGACTTATGCGCCATTGGTTAGTGCTTTATGTGGAATATTTTTGTGTTATGTAATATTATCTTTTAGTATTGATTTAGGGGTACGTGTAGCCAAACTTGCCTTTTATCAAATTTTAGCTCCTATTCCAATTATAATGCGAGTCATACCAGAAAAAAAATCTGTATTTGATAATTGGACAAAAGGAACAGTTGCTACTTATCTAGAAGTATACATACGAATTTTTATAATGCTCATTGTTGTTTTTTTGGCTTCTGTTATATTTTCGAAAAATAGTTTAGATGCAACTGATTTTTCAAGTTTAGGAATGATAGGCAAAGTTATTGTAGTTATGGGTTTATTTGCAGCTGCAAAACAAGCCCCAAAAATGATAAGTGATATTACAGGAATCGATTCTGGAAATATCAAATTAGGAATTGGTGGTAAACTTGCTGCTGGAGGTGCCTTTGGACTTGCAGCCGTGGCTGGAGGTGCAGCCACAGCAACTCTTCGGAATTTTTCACACGGTTTTTTGAATAAAAATAATTGGAAAAATAAGAATGGCGATGTGACGGCAGCCAGTATTTTGAATAATGTTAGAAGAGGCGCTTTAAGTACGGTTGCTGGAATGATGAGTGGTGCGACAAGAAGTGTTAAAAGTGGCTTTACTGCTAAAAATTTTAATGATATGAGAAATGCTGCTGGAAGAGGAGCTCAAGCTGCTACAACAGCTAGAGACAATAGAGAAGCCTATAGAGCATCTCATGGCGATAGTTTGAGAGGTGTAGCAGCTGGACATGTAAAAGATATGTTTACATCTGGTAGAGAATGGGTTCAAGGTGGATTTGAAGCGGAAGAAAGAAAAATCAAGTATTACAATGAGGTTTTGGCTGCTCAAGATAAAGCAAAAGCCGAAGCTGAAAAGCTTAGAGAGAAAAATGCTAATAGAGCAGAATTAATGGAAGAAGCTTATAAACGTACTGAATGGAAAGGAAACGCTCAAGAGATTTTTGACAGTTTAAGAGTTGATGGTCATGCTATGAGTTTAGACGCTATAAGAAGTTATATAGAGAGTTATTCAAAACGAGATACAACTGGTATGAGTGAAGTAGACTTAAGAAAATTCAGTCAAAAGGTTGCCGATTATAAAAGTATGTTAAATCAACTAGAAAAAGGTGCTTGGCAAACCATTGAAAGTGCGGCGTTTGATAGCAGTTTAATGAATACTTTAAAATTGGATGAGAATAAATTATCAGGCGTTAAAAAAGAAGTAGACAATATGAATAATATTAGAAAAAGTGCTGGTCAATCTGTTCTAAGTCCAGATTCAAGAGATCATTTAAAAGATTTCAATGAAGCTTTAACAGAAATAGAAAATCTTAGAAATAATGCCACTGCAGACTTAGAAGCTAAAAAACGTGCACGTGAGGCTCGTCAACAAAATAACAATAGCAATAGTGGACATTAATAAAGGAGGATAAAAAGGGATGAATAAAAGTAACAATTATTTGATACCAGCCAACTCTAAAAAATCACAATTAATATTAGGTTTTTTTACACCAGTTGATTTAATTATCTTTGGAGTTGGATGTGTCATTACACTCGCTTTATTATTTGTTTTTAATAATAAAGTAAATATAGGAGCTTTGCTATTAATACTTTCGCCAGCATTAATAGCGTCATTTCTCGTCCTCCCTGTTCCAAATTATCATAATATATTACAATTACTCACAAATATTATCTTGTTTACCTTCGGCAGAAAAAGATTATATTGGAAAGGCTGGTGTATTAGAGATGGCAAATAAAAAGAAATTAAGTAAATATGCAGAAGATTGGGTACCAATAAAACAGATTATGAATGGTATGATTCAATTGGATTCGGGTGAATACGTAACAGGAGTTAAGATAGCGCCTAAAAATATTTTTATATTAGATAAAGGAACGCAAGACAATGTGATCTATAATTTAAGAAATTTTTACAACACAATGGATTATGAATTTTGGTTAATTGTAGCCGATCGTCCTGTAGACATCAATGTTCACTTATCACAACTTCAAAGTCAGTACAATAATTCAACCAGTGGTGCAATTCGAAAACTAATCATTCAAGATATTAATAAAGCGAATATGTTCATGAGTCAAGAATACAGTGTAGTGGATACCGAATATTTTATTCTGTTTAAAGAGAAAAAATTAGAAATTATCCAAAAAAGAATTCACAATTTAATTAGTAATTTATCGATATGTAGTTTAAATTCTACACAAGTATCCAATAGCGATTTAAGAATGCTAATTGATAATTTCTTTAATGGGGGACAAGTAACAACATTAGGAACGGTGATGCCAGAATGAATATAAAATCACAATTAGCCCCAAAGGGAATAGAATTTAAACCTACAGAAATGATGATTAGTGGAAAATATTGTACCATTTTAACAGTGGTAACCTATCCAAAATACATTGGAGAAGGCTATTTAGCCAATATTACCAACCTAAGTGGTGTAAAAATAGCCATTAAACATATACCGATTGAATTTTCAACACTACAAAGAATGTTAAATAAAGAAATTGCTGACTTAAAACAAAGATATCACACAGAAAACGATAAAACCATTCAAGAAAGAATTAGACAAGACTACGAATCGCTAGAACAATTTATTCAAATGCTTGCAGCCACTCAAGCGCGTATTTTCGATTTCCAAATGCATTTATTTATTTCAGCAGATAACAAAGAAGAATTAGAAATGAAGAAAATGCAAGTGCGTAATTACTTAGATGGATTAGGAATGCGTGGTATCCCATTAATGTTTGAACAAGAAAAAGTCTTAAAATCCATACTACCCATTTTCCCAAAACAAGACGTCGAAAATCGTGTTGGAACACCAATTCCTTCTGTTACAGTAGCAGCAATGTATCCTTTTATATTTGATAGCATTAAAGATCCAGGAAACAGTATTTTATTTGGAGTAGACTTTTCTGGTGGTGTCGTTTTATTTAATCAATTCTTATATAAAATAAAAAAAGAAAACAACCGAAACAACGCCAACATTATTATCTTAGGAACCAGTGGTAGTGGTAAATCAACCGCTGCAAAATTGCTGATTAGAGGACACTTAAGAAACAGTTACAAAGTCGTTTGTATAGATCCAGAAGGGGAACTTTCTGAAATGTGTAAAAACGTAGGTGGGGATTTCTTAGACCTTGGTAAAGGTGGAGAATTTGGTATGATTAATCCACTTGAAATTGTTGTGGATGCCGATGAAGAAGAAATTGAACAAGGACTAGGTTATACGGTTCTTACAAGGACATTACAACAATTAAAAGCTTTTATGAAATACTATTCACCATCAATTGAAGAAGACGTCTTAACCATGTTTAGTGAAGTCGTTCAAGATACCTATAAACGATATAAAATAGATTACGATTCAGACTTTACTAAATTTACAGCAAGTGATTACCCAACCTTTGATGATGTCTATGCAACCATTAAAGGTCGTCTTCTATCGATGCCTGAAAAAACACATGAAAAAGATGTTATGGAACGTCTTGAATTAAAGGTAAGACCACTTGTAAAAGAATTAAAATACTACTTTACAGGTCATACAACTTTAAGTATTCAAAGTGACTTTATTGTATTTAATATCAGAGAACTTATGAATAGTGATGAAAACATTAAAAACGCTCTATTCTTTAATATCTTAAAATACGCTTGGGGACTATGTTTAGATAAAGAAACCGATACCGTAATGTGTGTGGATGAAGCCCATGTCTTAATGGCTACGAAGAATGAACTGGGTGCTGAATTCTTAGCTCAAATTCAAAGACGAAGCCGTAAATACAATACTGGAACCATTATCATTACTCAACAACCAACCGACTTTGCATCCCCTAATGTTTTGGTTCATGGTAAAGCAATATTTGATAATGCTTCTTACTATCTCATTATGGGACTTAGAAAACAAGCAACAGACGATTTAGGAAAACTAATTGATTTAAATGATGCCGAGAAAGAAAGTATTAAATACTACAATCAAGGGGAAGCACTATTTATATGTGGTAATAGAAGAATGAGAATTAATGTAATTGTCACTCAAGAAGAGCTGGATTCCTTTGGATCTGGTGGAGGATTATAGTAAGTAGGTGAAGTAATGGATAAAGAGGAAGAAAAAGTATTAACAGAAGAAGTTATAGAAGAGGAAGCAACCGAAAATTCCTCTTTATCTAATGGATTAGAAAACAAAAGTGAAGATGAAGAGAACGTAAAAGAAATTGCGAGACAATCTGTATTAAATCCTATAAATTTAAATGGTCTTATTAAAGATATAAAGGCTCAAACAAAAAAAGGATTTCTTAAATTAATAAAAAAACATCCATACATAATTGCGATATTTATTATTATTTTCATAATAATTATGGGAATTTTAATCTTCGCAATGGATTTTGATGTATATGGCAAAGGTAAGCCCAATTTAACTTATTATTATAACAGATGTGATAAAATTTTTCTTACATGGGAAAGTGAAATATATTATAATGCCCATAAAGACGATGAGGATTATGAACCAATTACAGATGCTAATTTAGTCGATTTGGAATTTACAGATGCTAATAAAATAAAAAGATGGGAGTATAAAGAATACAGTTATCATACATATATAACTGGAATTATATGGTCTGATAATGATCAAGCAAAAGATGTAGATAATGAATCGGTTTATCAAGCTATGGCTATTGTTGCTCGAAGTCGTTTGATTTCTACATTATCAGATAATTGTGTTGTGCTAAAAAACTATAATGAACAAGCCAAAAGTTTTGTAGAATTGACAGGAAGCGAATCAAAGTATTCAGAAATAAGTGAAGCTGTGACAAATACAGAAGGAATAATTATAGGAAGAAATGGAAAAATAATTGAAGCTTTATATGATCCATTTAGTTATACTAAAAAAATTTTAATAGAAGACTCGAATTATAATCAAAAGTATTTTTATCATATGATGCATGAAAATAAGGAAAAACAGCAATTAATTCATGCTAGCTGGGTAGATGAATTAGAAGAAAAAAAAGGAGTAGAAATTCCAAAAGTAAAAGTATCTGAAACAAAATTTTTAGAATCTTTAAGCCTTTATGGAGCAAAATACTTACAAGAACATGAAGATTATGATTATGATTTATACAGAATTTTAGAAACGTATTATGGTAGAGATATTGAATATTACACAATTGACTATGAATCTTCGGATAAAACACCTATTCCAGGCCCGATTGCAAACGGATGTTATGTTTGGCCAATAGGAAGCAAAGAAACCAAAATTGAAAATAATGTTGAGACCGCATTGGGTTTTCCATCCTCAATAAAGATTACTTCATGGTTTGGAGAAAGAGAAGCACCTATAAAAGATGCATCTACTAATCATGGAGCCATAGATATTTCAGGTAATGGGACAAGAGGGGTTTACAACATTATCGCCTCTCAAGACGGAGTAGTTACTTATGTTAAAACAAACTGTGTTGAAGGAAATGTTTTTTGTGGAGGAGGTTATGGAAATTATGTAAAAATAGACCATGGCAATGGGATTGAAACGCGTTATGCTCACATGTTCAGTGTTAGTGTAAGCGTTGGAGATAAAGTCGTAAAGGGACAGGTTTTAGGAAAGTTAGGAAATACTGGAAGATCAACGGGTCCCCATTTACATTTTGAAGTAAGAGATCATAACACGAAAGTAAACCCATTAAATTATGTATCACCAAATGACCCACGGCCAACAAATTGTGGTGGAGGAATAACACCCGTTCCTATTCCAGGTGGCGATAACAAGCAAATTACTTGTTTAGCTCTTAAAAGGGCGGGTTATGGCAATCAACAAGTTGCGGGTATGATGGCAAATGCCCAACATGAATCAGGATTTGATCCTACTGCTTTTAATCCTAGTGGTGGAGGAATGGGAGCCTATGGATTATTTCAATGGCGTGCTGGACGCCAAAAAGCGCTAAAAGCTTTAAAAAATTATGACACCATTGAAGTTCAAGTTGCTTTTGCCGCTACTGAATTAAGTACAGGTTATCAAAATGCTAATATGAAACTAATAAATTCAACATCACCAAGTGATGCTTCCTATAATTTCTGTGTCTATTATGAAGTTCCAGGAAGAACAACAGAAGAAGCAAAAAGAAATTGTTTAGTAAGAAAAAATGATGGTTTAGCCGATAAGCATTATGTATATGCCCAAAATGGATGTAAGTAAGGAGAGTCAAATGAAAAGTTTATCAAAAGAAGATTTATATAAAATAACTATTGTTTTCTTTGTGTTTTTCATCATAGTTTTAATAACTTTCTTTTCTATTAATAGAAAAGAAAATGAACCTTCAGTTCCTTTTGTTGAACCTGATGAAAAACAATTTACAAGAGTCACAAATTATAATATTTTCTATTTTGTCGATAACAATATTAATACATTTATTACTTATATTATTGAGGGAAATAATGAGGGGATACTTAATTTTTTAGATGAGGATTATAAAAAAGAAAAAAATATAACCCTTAATAATATAAATATGAAAATTCCTTACTACAAAGAAGAAGATTATTATAAAGCAAAATTAACCAACTCTTTTCAAATAAATGAAGATATAACGGTTTATTATACAGAAGGCGACATTTTAAATGAAGGGTTTGATGGAACCACTCTGATAGAGGAAAATGTAAAATATTTATTATACGTTGATTATGAAAATATGGTATGTAGCATCGAATTAATAGATGAAGAAAAAAAGGAAGAAGACTTTGATTCTACTAAAACAATTCCTCAAAATAGTTTCAATCAAGTAAAACAAATTGAATTAATAAGTACAGAACGGATTTGTTCCATATACCTAGCAGATTATTTCAATAAAATTGCTACAAATGAAGCTTATAAATACACAACGAATTATAATTCATTAGATAAATTTCAACAATTTTATGAAGAAAATAATCTAGTAAGCGAAATAACAAGTTGTGTTCAAAACTTTGATGACAATGGAAAAAGAGTTTATATAGTAATTGATAAAAATAATTATTGTTACCATTTTACAGAAAAGAATATATTAGATTATACCGTCTCTATAACAAAATAAATTTTGCTTTTTTTTCATCAATTTTTAAGGTATAATAATGAGAAAAAAACGGAGGAATGAAAAATGAAATTTAGAGTATCTTCAAAGGATTTTATTGTCTTTTTAATATTTTGTCTTTTTTTATTATATTTATGTAGTATTGCTGTGAGTAATTTTACTTCATTCTTTAATGAGGGAGAATTTACAGGTTTAAACCCATTTCCTGCCTTTATCGGAGATAATTTAATCTTAACCATGGGAATGTTTTTTATTGCTTTACTCATTATTTTTACCTCTGTTTCATCTTATATTTTTGATCGTGAAAAAGGACATGGTATTGGCATAAAAGTGAAAGATAAAGAGGAAAAAGGCTATTCAAGATGGGCAAAAGATAGAGAAATCAAAGAAGCTAAAAACGTAAGTCATGTAACCTCTACTTCAAATATTGTAGAAGCCGCAGGTATTCCTTTAATCAATACTGGTAAGGACATTTGGGTTGATAATGGAGAATACCATAACTTAGTTATTGGTTCAACTGGTTCAGGTAAAACAGAAACCATTGTTAAACCTATGGTTAATTTATTAGCCAAAAAAGGGGAAAGTATGGTCATTACCGATCCTAAAGGTGAAATCTATAAATACAGTGCGGAATATTTAAAAGAACAAGGATATAAAATTATTGTTTTAAACTTTCGTGATCCTAGAAATGGTAACGCATGGAATCCTTTAACCTTACCTTATCGATACTTTAAAGATAAAAACGTAGATAAAGCGACGGAACTTTTAGATGACGTGGCGTTAAACATCGTTAAAGATCCAAACAATAAAGGAGAACCGTTTTGGGAGAACAGTGCCGCCGATTACTTTTCAGGACTGGCTTTGGGCCTTTTTATGGATGCTGAAGAAGAAGAAGTCAACATGAATTCAATTAATTACATGAGTTCTGTTGGAGAAGAAAGATTTGCCGCAAGCACGTATCTAAAAGAATACTTTCATTTAAAGGGAGAAGATTCCAGTGCATATATCTTTGCCTCAGGAACGATTAATGCTCCAAAAGATACGCAAGGTGGAATCACATCAACATTTAGACAAAAAGTGCGAACCTTTGCTTCACGTGAAATATTAAGCGAAATGTTATCATTTAGTGACTTTAATATGCGTGACATTGGTAAAGAAAAAACAGCGGTATTTATGATCATTCATGATGAAAAAACAACGTATCATAGCTTATTAACGATATTTATTAAACAATGTTATGAAACATTAATTGATGTGGCAAAAGAAACAGGAGGAAAACTTCCTTATCGTACCAATTTTATCCTAGACGAATTTGCAAACATGCCCCCCCTTAAAGACGTAGACTCTATGGTTTCTGCGGCTCGAAGCCGTGACATTCGCTTTACTTTTATCATTCAAAATTTTGCTCAGTTAAATGACGTTTATGGAAAAGAAGTAGCGGAAGTCATCAAAGGAAACTGTGGTAATTTAGTCTATCTAATTAGTACCGAAATGGCGGCACTTGAAGAAATTAGTAAAATGTGTGGAGAAGTCAAATCAAAAGAAAAAGATAAAACGGCCTCTACACCGCTAGTAACAGTAACAGATTTACAAAGAATGAAACTTTTTGAAGTCATCATTAAAAGACTACGTATGGATCCATTTAAAACTAAATTAGAACCTGATTTTAAAATTGATTGGGGAATTGAAAGAAAAATGGCTGAGCTTCCAAATCGTGAAACAAAAGAAATTAAGTTATTTGACATAAAAAAATTTGTAACTGAAGAAAAAAGAAAAAAAATGCTGAATGACGATGGAAACAATAATGAACTAAATCCATTATCAGGCATGCCTTTTGGAGGATTGCCTCCTTTTCCTGGAAATTCAAATTTAAGTGGAATGCCTCCATTTCCTACACCGAATAGCGATCCATTCATGGGAAATTCAAACTTGCCGAATCCTTTTGCGAAAAATGCTCCAATGACGAATGAAGACATTGATCGAATGATTGCTGATATAGACAAAAAACTGAAAGAATTAGATGAAGAAGAAGCAAGAGAAAAAGAACTTGAAAAGAAAAAAGCTGAAGAAGAACAACAAAAAGAAAAATTAAAAGAACCCCTTCCCAAAAAAGAAGAAATAAAAAAAGAAGAGGAACAACCCATAAAAAAACCTAAAATAAACGTTGATTCTGACAGTGTTATAGTAAACGATAACGTAATATCTGATGAAGAATTTTTCGATGATTTTTTTAATTAGATAACAAACGTTATCTTTTTTTAACTTTTTAAGCCCTTGTCCTTTGTAGGCATTAGAAGAAATCATATAATATAGTGGTGATTTTAATGAAAAGAATTGCTTTAAATGTTTACAATTCTACGATGGGAACATTAATTGATCTTTCTGATGAATTAACTTATAAAAAAAATCCTTATCCAGGAAGTATAAACATTCCTTACCAAAAATTACTTTTAAACTATAAACAATTATTAAATAAAAATCAGAAGTATTACATCATGTGTTCTAAAGGCATACACAGTAGAAAAGTAGTAAGTATATTAGAATTTTATGGCTATGATGTGACTCAAGTAAGCAAAACCGAAGAAAAAGTATAATACAAATTTAAATTTAAATATAGAAACATAAATAATTTAAAAATCAGGTGGCATACTAATAGAGTGATGTAGTATGTTCGAAGTTTTATCAAGTTTAAATAACTTATTTAATAGTTTTTTATTAAATTTAGGAATATACGGTCCGATTCTTGCATGTTTTTTAATTATGTTTGAATCAATAGTGCCTATACTTCCTTTATTTGTTTTTATAACCATAAATTTTATTTATTTTGGTCCTATAATTGGATTGATTCTTTCTTGGCTCTTTACAGTTTTCGGCTGTATACTTTCTTTTTTCTTATTTAGAAAAAAAATGCGTCATTGGTTTAGTAAAAAAATAGAAAATCACCCAAAATTTCAAAAAATGATGAAAAATATAAATCATTTAAAGTGCGAACAATTAACCACTTTAATCGCCATACCTGCGACGCCCGCTTTTTTAGTAAACGTTTGTGCTGGTTTATCTACACTCTCTTTTAAAAAATTTTTGGTATCTTTAAGTATCGGAAAACTATTTTTAGTTCTTTTTTGGGGAATTGTTGGAACCAGTATGATTGAAGCTTTAACTCATCCAATCGCTTTAATAAAAGTACTTATTCTTATTGTATCTTCTTACATTTGTAGTAAAATAGTAAGTAAGAAATTAAATATTGAATAGGAGTTTTTTATGGAATACGTTTTATTATTACTTTTAATTGTCGTCTTAATTTTAGAAATTATTTTATTAGTTCAAAGAAAAAACAACTCGGATTTTACTGAGAGAATAGGTCGATTTGAAACAAATATCACAAAAGAAATCGGGGAATTTAAATTAAATTTTTCAAGTGATTTAAGAAATGACTTTGAACATTTAAATGACCAACTTCAAAATAAAATTAATGTTTTAAATGACCGTGTTAATGAACGATTAGAAGTGAACTTTCAAAAATCAAATAAAACGTTTACCAGTATTTTAGAAAGACTGTCAAGAATCGATGAAGCTCAAAAGAAAATTGATAGTCTTTCTACAGATATTGTATCCTTACAAAGTGTATTAACAGACAAGAAAACAAGAGGGATTTTTGGCGAAGTCAATTTAAATTACATTTTAAGTAGTGTTTTTGGGGAAAGAAAAAATGGAATCTACGACACTCAAGTTAAATTGAAAAATGGGTGTATTGCTGATGCAATTTTGTATGCACCCTCTCCTTTGGGGACCATTTGTATTGATTCGAAATTTCCTTTAGAGAATTATCAAAAAATGACAGACAGAACCCTTTCGGAAGAAAGAAGAAGCCTCGCCTATAAGCAATTTAAAATCGATGTAAGAAAACACATAGAAGCTATTAGTAGTAAATACATTATTCCAGGAATTACAACAAGTGAAGCCATTATGTTTTTACCAGCCGAAGCCATATTTGCTGAACTTAATGCTTACCACCCTGATTTAATCAAAGAAGCTTATGAAAAGAAAGTCTGGATAACGAGTCCAACGACGCTCATGAGCACTTTAACGACCATTAGTATGATCTTAAAAAATATGGAAAGAGACCAATACGCTGAAATCATTCATGAAGAATTAAATAAACTTTCTATTGAATTTGACCATTACAAAGAAAGATGGGACAAACTATCAAGAAGCATTGATACAGTCTCTAAAGACGTTAGAGAAATAAACATTACCACAGATAAAATAACCAAAAGATTTAATTCTATAAATAGTGTGGACATAAAAGAATTAGAAAAAAATAAGAATAATTTTTAAAAGGATAATTTTATGAAAGAAAGATATTTTGAATTAGAAGAAAGAATAAACAATTTTCAAAAAAATAAAAAAAAAGGTATTGAAATTTTATTACTGATTGATAATTTTTGTCCAATTTTATTTAACAATACGGAAAAAATAGAAGCTCAAGAATTAAATGTTTCATTGGATGAAAAAACAATTGAAAAATTAATCGAAGGATTTTTTAAAGAATTAAATCTTTTAGATGAATATTTAAATAATTCCCAACTAAAAGATGCCAATAGATTTATTGGACTTGATATGCTAAAAATAGGAGTAGAAGAAAGGAAAAAAGAATTACAAAATCTGTTAACAAAAGGACTAATAGATAAAACATTTTACGATAAAGATATAGAAAGAGAAAATGAAATTTTAGAACAACATGAAAATTATGTTAGTCATGATGGTCAAGTAATAGTAACTATAACGACTAATAATATTCTAAATATTTGGAATATTGTTCATGAAAATATACATAAAATTTATCATCAGACTTTTGAAGGTGATGATGGATTTGTGGAAGAATATTTTTGGTCTTCTTCTTTTAATAAGCGTTTTTTACAAGAGGTTCCGTCAATTACCGCCGAATTACTATTAAATAATTATCTAGAAAATAATATAAAATATGAATTTAATTCAATTTTGATTGAACGTTTTAACAGCACAAGAGAATGCATGGCTCAATTTCACTTTGAAATGATTTTAATAAAAATTTACAACCAGTATCATCAAATTACAGATGAAATAATAGATGAAGAATTACAAAAAGAAGAAGAACCATTAAAATTAGAATTAATAAAACAAAAACAAAAGTTTATAGAATACTTTGGAAATTCCATAGTTATATTACCTTATGTATTTGGAACTATAGTAGCTTGTACGTTAAAAGAAAAAGTTGAGGAAAATCCTGAAGTTTTAAACCAAGTAGGTAAGTTTATATACGATAACAATTTGATAGAAGATTTACAATACTTAGGAATTGATTTTACAGATAGTTATGAAACTGTAGAAAAATATTTATTTCGTGTTTATAAAAAAACAAATTATAAATTAAATGAAAAGAAAATGTTTTTTTTAATAGAAAATTATTTAAAAGAATACAATAAAATTATCACTCCAATAAAAACACTTTAAAAAAATTTACGATTCTATCTTTTTATACTAATTAAAAATCTATGACGATAGAAAAGCATTTTCTAAGAGTAAAAATTGAATAACCTTAGTAGGAAATTTTGTCGATTAAAAATTTAGGACATTTTTCTTTTTTATTTTATAATGAAAAAGTGCTTTCCATACACAATAAGGAATGAAGTTATTATTGAAAAAAAGTGAATAATTTTGAAATTTAAACGATTAAATTAAAATAATAAAACCTAATTAAAAAAGAGAAATAGAAAAATAAAAATCTATTTCTTTTTTTAAAGTTTATCTAAAATAAATGAATATAAATAAAGAAAGACAAAGACAATAAATTGAAAACTTCCACAGTTTTCCTTTTTTAACGAGTTCACTTAACCATTTGTAGGAAAAATAAGTCACCACCATGGCAAAAAACATTCCTAAAAGATAGGGCATTAATAAACTAGAACTGACAGGAGTTTCTAAAAAATCTTTTACACCTAAAACCATTGAAGCCAAGCTTACTGGAAAATAAAGCATAAACGTAAATTTTAAAGCTGTCTCTCTTTTAAACTTACACAAAAGACAACCAACCAAAACCGCACCACTACGACTAATACCTGGAATTAAAGCAATCATCTGTATAAAACCAATAAACAAAGCATTTTTATAAGTTATCGCTTTATCATCCTTATCTCCTTTAATATTTTTAACGAAAAACAAACTTATCGCCGTAATAAGAAACGTTATACCGAGCATTTTAATATTTAAGAGATTCTCTAATTGGTCTTTAAAAAGAATACCCGCTATTCCAACTGGAATACTACCAATAATAATTAAAAGACAATACTTGAAAGCCTCTTTCGTCACTTTGCGTTTCTCTTTTTTAAATAAAAAAGTAAAAAAAGATTGAATAAGTGTCATAATATCTTTCCAAAAGATAATAAAAATAGCTAGAAAAGAACCAAAATTAACAAAAATCTCAAAATTTAAATCATTCATCAAATCCGTATTAAATAAGCTTTTAAACAAAAATAAATGACCACTAGATGAGATCGGTAAGGGTTCAGTAAAACCTTGTAAAATACCCAAAATAATGTAAATAATATATTTCATAAGCATCACCTATTTAATTATATAATAAATTTGAGAATTAAGAAATAAAATAGTACAAAGGAGTTAAGAATGAATATAATTGGAGTACTTTTAGGAATCTTTCTTTCCAGTGTAGGCTTAATGTTTATTTTTCTTTACACAAATTTATTAACAATAGGGTATACTTTTTCAAATTTTGTTAAATTTATTAGTACAAGGTTTGAATGTGTCTTATTTTTTATTGGAATTTTTGTGATTTTGTTTTCTATGAAAGGGTGGATAAAACATGAATTACTATTACGACATCGTTCTTAATTTGAATGAAGAGCTGTATGAGTTTTATGAATGGGAAGAAAACGACTCCATTGATTTTATCAAAAAAATACCTTTATTTCGAGTCAGTACCAAAACCTTAAAAGATAATTTAAAATATCAAACCAAATTTAGTCAAACCATGATTGAACAAATAAAAAATAAAACCATTATTAAAAAAAATGAAAATTTAGAAAATATTTTTTTAATCTCGGATACCAAAAACGCTTTAGCCTTAGAAATTAATAATGAAGGTTTAGTCATAAACCGTAGTAAACTATTAGTCAGTGATGAAATGAACTTAATTGAAATGATTTATAGTTTAAAAGAAGTTAAAATCGAGTATGAAAAAATTAAAAAATACGAAGCCAGAAAAGAATTAAGACAGATAGAAAAAATAAAAAAATTAATAAAATGTGAAATTGATTTACTTTATCAAGAAAAAAATCGTAGTAAATTAAAATATTTATATTATGAATGGTTTAATACTGTTGAAAACAGTTTAGAAAAAATGTATGAAGAAATGAATACAGAATTAGAGAAGAATTTTAGTGAAAAATTAAACAGCATTTACGATTTAATCAAACTCTCATATCATAAAATCAGTGGTTAATAAGGATGGATAAAATGAAAAAAATAGCACTTATCGTTATCACATTATTTTTTTTAGTAGGGTGTCGAAGTGATTTACCAAGCGACGTCGTTAAAAATTATTTTAGTTTGTATAAAAATCAAAATGAGAAAATATTAACAGAATTAGACGAGTTAATAAAAAATGAAGAATTATCGGAAGAACAAGGCAAAATCTATAAAGAAATGATGATCAAACAATATAAAGATTTAAACTTTGATATAACCTCTGAAACCTATAATGGAGATGAGGCCATCATTACAGCCAATATAGAAGTATACGATTTATACAAAAGTCAAAAAGAAGCTGAAGACTACCGCAATACCCATCGAGAAGAATTTAATGATTACAACGATTATTTAAATTACAAATTAGACAAAATGAAAAAAAATACCAATAAAACGCAATACACGATTCAGTTTAAAGTACTAAGAAAAGAAAATAATTGGGTTTTAGAAAACGTACCAACCGAAGATTTAGAAAAAATACATGGCATATATAATTATGAAAGAGACAAAGAATAAAAGCAATAGAAATATTGTTTTTTTGTGTCATTAAGTTTTATTAAAAGAAAATATCTGCTATAATAATTTTAGTAAGGAGAGTGCTTTATGTTTGAATACATGGGAGATCGAATATCAAATGCAATAAAAAATATACGTGGTTTAGGGCGCATTACAGAGGAAAATATTGGAGAAGCGTTAAGAGAAATTCGTATGGCTTTACTAGAAGCTGATGTCAACTATGTCGTTGTCAAAGAATTTATGAACCATATTAAAGAAAAAGCCTTAGGTTCTGAAGTAGCAAAGAGTTTAAAACCGGATGAATTATTTATAAAAATAGTGAAAGACGAACTAATTGCTCTTTTAGGAGGCGATTATGTACCTTTAGAAACAAGTAAAAAACCGACTATCGTTATGCTTGCTGGACTTCAAGGAAGTGGAAAAACCACCACAGCTGGAAAAATTGCTAACTTAGTTCGTAAAAAACACAATAAAAAACCCCTATTAGTCGCTTGTGACATTTATCGACCCGCAGCCATTAATCAGTTAATGACCATTGGAAAAAGTTTAAACATTGAAGTCTTTAGTGAAGGAACAGAAAATCCAGTTAAAATTAGTAGTGATGCAATAGACTACGCCAAAGAAAAAAATTACGATTATATTATTATTGATACTGCTGGTAGACTTCAAATTGATGAAAAATTAATGCAAGAACTAAAAGACATCGAAGAAAAAGTAAACCCTAATGAAATTCTTCTAGTCATTGATGCCATGATGGGACAGGATGCCATTCATGTCATAGAAGGCTTTAATCAGGCATTAAATTTAACAGGAACGGTTTTAACAAAATTAGATGGAAACACCAAAGGTGGAGTGGCTTTATCCATAAGACATTTGACTCATATTCCCATTAAATTTGTTGGAGACAGTGAAAAATTAGATGGTTTAAGTGAATTTTATCCAGAACGAATGGCAAATCGCATCTTGGACATGGGAGATATTTTATCTATCGCCGATAAAGTAGAAAGTGTTATCAGTGAAAGTGAAGCCTATGACACCGCTCGAAAAATGAAAAAAGGAACGTTTGATTTAGAAGATTTTCTAACCACATTCAAACAAATTAAAAAATTAGGACCACTAGAAAACGTTTTAAAAATGTTGCCTGGAGCTAGAAAAATGGGTTTAAACAATATCAACATTGATCCAAAAGATATGGCTCATATTGAAGCCATTATTCTATCAATGACCAAAGAAGAAAGACATCATCCAGAAATATTAAAAGCGACAAGAAAACAACGTATAGCTAAAGGAAGTGGAAGAAGTGTTGAAGAAGTCAATCGCCTTCTAAAACAATTTGAAGAAATGAAAAAAATGATGAAAATGGTTAGCTCAGGAAACATGAAAATGCCATTTTAGAAAAGAGGGATTATGATTAACCTAAGAGAAATAATTAATCAAAATAAATTAGAAAATGTAAGTTTTTATGGTGAGGATAAAGCTAAAATTTTAGCTGACGAATCTACAAACAAGGAAGGCAACATCATATTAATTACGTCAACTTCTCCCACTAAATACGGAGAAGGAAAAACAACGCTAGCTATCAGCTTAAACGATGCTTTAAATAAATTAAATTACAAAAGCATTGTCGCCTTAAGAGAACCCTCATTAGGACCAGTTTTTGGAATAAAAGGGGGAGCTTGTGGAGGAGGAAAAGCGAAGATTGTGCCAGAAATGGACATTAATTTACATTTTACAGGAGACATTCACGCCATTACCACGGCCAATAACTTATTAAGTGCCATTATTGACAATCATATCTTTCAAGGAAATGAACTCGGTATTGATGAAATTACTCATGAAAGATGTATGGATTTAAACGATCGAAGCTTAAGAAATCTAACCATAAACGAAAAAGAAACACATTTTAATATTAGCACCGCATCTGAAATGATGGCTATTTTAGGACTAGCTAAAAACGAGCAAGATTTAAAAAAGAGAGTAGGAAACATTTTAGTGGGGTACACCAAAGATAAAAAAGAAGTGTTAGCAAAAGATTTAAAATGTGTAAAGGCACTAATGCTTTTATTAAAAGAAGCAATAAAACCAAATTTAGTAAAATCATTAGAAAACAATTTAGCGTTAGTTCATGGAGGACCGTTTGCAAACATTGCTCATGGAACGTGTAGTGTCATTTCTTTAAAATACGCTTTAAGTCATTTTCCTTTTACCATTGTTGAAGCTGGTTTTGGTAGCGATATGGGAGGAGTAAAATTTTTTGATATCGTTTCAAGAACCAATCAAGAATTAACTCCAAAAGTAGTGGTAATTAATACCACTTTACAAAGCTTATATTATAATGGAGAAATGAGTTTAGAAAAAGGAATCAGTAACCTAGATTACCATATTGATAACATGCAAAAGTATTGTGAAAATCTAGTCGTCGTTTTAAATAAACACGAAGAAGATAAAAAAGAAGAGATTGAATTTGTAAAAGAACATGTTTTAAAAAGAAAGCTATTATTTTCAGTAAGTGAAGGTTATTTAAAGGGGAGTGAAGGCTCATTAGACCTAGCTAAAATTGTTGTAAACTTAGCTGAAAAAGAAAGAAAAGAAACCCAATACACTTATGAAATAGAAGAAAATTTAGAAGAAAAAATAAATAAATTTTGTCAAAAAAATTATGGAGCCCAACAAATCATTTATACAGAAAAAGCTAGAAAAAAATTAGAACTAATTAAAGATAAATTGCCCATTTGTGTTGCTAAAACCCAGTACTCAATCACCGATGATGCCAAAAAGTTAGGTTACCCTAAAGCATTTACAATGACCGTAAGTGATATAAAACTTTTTAAAGGAGCAGGCTTTATTACGGTTTATTTTGGCTCAATCTTAACTATGCCTGGTTTAAGTAAAGAAGCAAATTATTTAAAAATGGAAGAAGAACTTTTTTAAGAAAGTTTTTTTAATAGAATCATAACAAAACGTTTTTAACAAAAGAGTATTTAACAAGAACGAAAAAATAAAAAAGATTTAGTTTTCTATCCTAAACAACATTTTCTTTTTATCATAAAATAAATTAGAAAGGAAATGGTATTATGAATTTTAACCGTTGTATGGATACAGCGAATTTTCCAGAAGCAACAGATATGAATATCAATGAAATGAATATAAATATGAGTTCTGGAATGAATATGGGAATGGAATCTTGTGGATGCATGCCTCAAAATTCATGTTGTGGAATGCCTCAAAATATGATGTGTCCTCCAGTAATGGAATGCCCACAAGTAAGATGTTGTCATCGTGTCATTAATTATGAAGTACCACATATTATTCCATGTCATACTAAAATGATTAATCATCATGTTTACAGACACACATATAAACCTTGTTTTAGTTATTCTGAAGAAAACGAATCAAGTGAAATCTATGGTCCTAATTGCTGTTAAAAATCTCCTAGTGAGATTTTTTTCATTAAAATTTAATTTTGTGTTATAATCCTGACTTTGACAGTTTTAGAAAAGTAAAATCTCTCAAACCTAGTG
>CAOKAG010000022.1 GCA_948466395.1 uncultured Mycoplasmatota bacterium | reverse complement strand
AACCTACACTGTGCGATTTTTACTTCTTTGTCACTCTTCTATTTTAATCGCACAGGAAACTATAAAGATTTTTCCAAATATATTATTGACAATCAGAAAAGAAATTTAGCTATGCAATATATTTCTATTTTTGAAGAGCAAATGCCAACAGAATCACCAAAGAAGATGTAATATTCAAAATTATTGATTTAATAGTAGCATTATTAATAATCGATTTATATAATAGTTATCTATTGGAAAGTTGTAAAGAATCATGTTATTCGCCCCATTAAGTGATTATCCAAACCCAATTCATTATTTTATGGGGGTGTCGCGGTAGAAATAGACCTAAAATGACATTTGAAATTAGTACCTTTTTGGTACTTTTTTTGTGAAATAGTTTAACGAACATTGTTTGTACATACATTTAGAGATAGAATAAAGATGAATTTTGGAGGAACGACATTTGAAAAAATGAAAATATAACACTTAAAGACTTTACTCGTAATTTTCATCGTGGTCTGGGAAGGGCAATAGTTGAATTAAAAAATAATCCTAACAATAATTTATATCGGGATATTGTAATGAAATAGTGCATTAAAGTTATTAAATATATACTGCTATTAAAACATTTGATAATTCTGAAGCGTTTTGCTTAAGATAGATAAGAAAATCATTGTATACAGAAGAAGCACAAAGTGTGTTTAATGGTAAAATTTATGTTCCAAATGATTTAGAAAAAATTCAAATAAAAAGAAAGAGCAAAAAATAAATCATTTTAAAAATATGAAAAATTTTTGTTGAAGAAGCAAGGTGTAAAAAGAGGATAGAAAAAATAAAAAAATAGTGTATAATAGTAAAAGAGGAAAAGAAGAATGAGTAATAAAGAGCAATTTTGTTTGTTAGTAGGGGGCTATTTTGGTATCACAGAAATGGATGAGTATCAATTAAAAGAATACGTCCTAAAAGAAATAGAAGAATACATCATTAAATTTTTAAAAAATAACCCGATTCCTGATTTCGATTATTTAAAAAAAGCCGAAGAGATAAACAGCACCTTATCTTTAAAATGTAAGTTACAAGACAGTTTGCTTGTATTAAATAAAATAAAAGGTAAACTGGAATTAAAACTATTGATTAAACAAAAAATAAATGAATTAAAATGATTTTTTTATTACCCCATAGCCAAGTGGTAAGGCATCGGATTCTGACTCCGACATTCCGCAGGTTCGAATCCTGCTGGGGTAGCCAATAGAAATTTAAGCCTTCATCGGCTTTTTTTAAAAGGAGAAATATGATTTTATATATAAGTGGTAGAACTGATATTGTTGCCTTTTATACACCATGGTTTATCCAACGCTACAAAGAAGGATTTGTTGACGTTCGAAACCCTGTTGTCCCGAAAAAAATAAGTCGAATTGATTTTGATGACGTAGACATGATGGTTTTTTGTACTAAAAATCCTTTACCCATTATTCCATTTTTAGATGAGATAAAACAACCCATCATTTTTCAAATTACGCTCACCCCTTACCAAAAAGACATCGAGCCTCATGTAATTGAAAAAGAAAAAGTAATAAAAGCGATAAAAGAAATCTCTAAAAAAATAGGGAAAGAAAATGTGTACGTTCGATATGATCCCATTTTATTAAATCAAAAATATACAATAGCGTACCATCAAAAAGCCTTTTTAAAACTTTGTACTTTACTTCATAATGAGATTGCGGGGATCATTATCTCTTTTGTGGATAGATATAAAAATGTATTAAATCATGCAAAAGATTTAAATTTAAAAGAATTAAACAAAGAAGACTATGAAAAATTAGGAAAAAGTTTAGGAGAAATTGGAAAAAAATACAATGTCGCCATTCAAACTTGTTTTGAACAAGTGGATTTAACAAAATATCATATAGAAAATAAACCCTGTGTGAGTAAAGAACTTGCCTTACTAAAAACGGGAAAAAAATACAAGCTTTGGAAAGCCAGAAATTGCGGTTGTGTAGAAATGGTCGATATTGGAGCTTATAACACTTGTAGTCATTTATGTAAATATTGCTATGCCAATTACAAAGAAAAAGAAGTAGCAACAAATCAAAAAAAACATGATAGAAACTCAAGCCTTTTAATTGGAAAGTGTATAGAAACAGACCAACTAATCCCTCGTAAAAAATAAATAAAAACGACGAGTTAGACTTGTAAAAACATCATATTTTTGCTATCCTTAATATAGAATAGAGGAGAAACAAAATGAAAGAGAATCATGCCAATAAAAAGTTAGACGCAATCTTAGATAAAACAGAAATTGAAATTAAAAATTTAGCATACATTATAAACAATATCATAAGTGAATTAGCATTGGATCCAGAAAATGATCTCCTAATTAGAATTGGGCAAAAAATAATGGAAACCCGAACCGCTCTTGCAGGAATAAACAGTCAAATTGTAGAAACCTTTGCTCCTAATAATAAAGAATATTTAAAAAGAGTTCAAGAAGCCATACGTCACATAAAAAAAGAAAATGAACAAAAGAACAATGAATTTGAAAACGCTGGAAAAATGAGTTACAATTATAGATATTAAAGATCTGCCCTAAAAAGCAGATCTTTTTTAGTCACTTTTTTGTCACAATAAAGGAATATAATGAAAATGAAAGGAAGAAAAATATGGAAATATTAAAAGTAGAAAATTTAACTAAAACCTATGGAAAAGGTGAAACCAAAGTGAACGCTTTAGAAAACATCAGTTTTAGCGTTGAAAAAGGCGAATTTGTGGCCATCGTTGGTGCTAGCGGAAGTGGTAAATCGACGCTTCTACATTTACTTGGAGGAGTCGGCCGTCCAACGAGTGGCAAAGTATACATTGACAACAAAGACATCTATTCTTTAAACGACGACAACTTAGCGATTTTTAGAAGAAGACAAATTGGCATTATTTATCAATTTTATAACTTAATTCCAATATTGAATGTTAAGGAGAACATTTTACTTCCATGTAATCTTGATGGAAAAAATGTAAGCAAAGAACGATTAGAAGAAGTATTAGAGGTCTTAAACTTAAAAGAAAGAGAAAATCACTTGCCAAATGAACTATCAGGAGGACAACAGCAAAGAGTGAGTATTGGAAGAGCCATTATTAATCATCCAGCGATTGTTCTAGCGGATGAACCAACTGGAAACCTAGACTCTAAAGCCAGTGAAGAAATTGTAACCCTTTTAAAAATGTCAAATAAAAAATACAAACAAACTGTAATTATAATCACCCATGATTTAGAAATTGCTTCTCGCGCAGATCGTGTCATCACAATTGATGATGGAAAAATTATGAAGGATGAAAGAAACGAATGAATGTTTTAAAAAAGTTAACCAAAAAGAATTTGACATTAAATAAAAAGCGAACCATTGTAACCATCATTGGAATTATGCTATCAACGGCCTTAATAGTCTGTGTATCGGGTCTAGTTGGAAGCTTTCAAAAAACGTTAGTGAATGAAGCTATTGATAGTAATGGAAATTATCATGCTTTGATAAAAGACATGAATAAAGAAGAAGCTGAAAGTTTAAAAGACAATCGTAATATTAAAGATTTATACACAATGAGCAATTTAGGCTATGCTAAAATAGACTCTAAAAATGAAAGTAAACCTTTCTTATTTATAAAAAGTTACGATGACTCAGCATTAAAAAACATGGCTATAAAATTAATCAGTGGAAGACTACCTACAAATGATTCAGAACTGATTATTAGCAATCACTTTTTAAATGACACGGATTTGGATTTAAAATTAAACGACACCATTACGTTAGACATTGGTAATCGTTACATCATGGAAAATGGTAAAAAATACTATTTAAATCAAAAAAATCCATACAGTACACAAGAAAATGCTGAAACCGAATTTGATGAAGCAGAAAACACCTATGAAAAAGAAGAATTTGAAAGTGGCATGACGAAAACTTATACTATCGTCGGTTTTATGAAAAGACCAAATTACAGCGTGGAAGGGTATTCCGCACCAGGATATACTTGTATAACTTATTTAAACGAAAACGTTGATAAAAAAGATATAGCCATTCTTTATAAAAATGCCAAAGATTATGATGACAAAACCCTCGAAATTGCTAAAGACATATATGAATATAGCTACAATTCTGAACTATTAAGATGGCTCGGTGTCACAGATAGCATGGCAATGGGGGCTTTACGAGCTGTTGAAGCCATTGTAATTGGTATAATCATTATTTCAAGCGTTTTTGTAATACGAAACAGTTTTGCTATTTCCATTACAGAAAAGAAAAAAGCCTATGGTATGTTTAAAAGTGTTGGAGCAACAAGCAAACAAATTAAGAAAAATGTTTTATATGAAGGATTAATATTAGGCATTTTCGCTATCCCAATCGGAATTCTAGCGGGAACATTAGCCACCTTTCTTTTATGTGTTACCTTAAACCTCATCCTAGGCGATTTATTAGAAGAAATCAAATTTGCTTTTAATGTACCAATAACAGGAATCCTTTTATCAACTGCACTAGCAAGTTTAACGATTTACTTATCCGTGATATTTACCGCCAAAAAAGCGGGAAAAATTTCCCCAATCAATGCCATTAGAGGAAACGATGACATTAAAATAAAAAATAAAAAATTAAAAACACCAAAAATTATTCATAAAATATTTAAAACAGGGGGAGTCATTGCCTACAAAAATTTAAAAAGAAACAAAAAGAAATACCGTACAACCGTTATATCAATTGTAGTCAGCGTCTTCGTCTTCATTTCTTTATCCTCATTTATTGATATGGCCTTTAAAGCAGCGGGAATGTATTACAAAGATTTAAGTTATAACCTAGAAATAAGTCCTAATGTCGATTTAGAGGCTGAAGAGCAAGAAGAACTTTTAACACAAGTAAGTAAAGATTCATTAATAACACGATTTAGCATTCAAAAACAAGCCCACTTTACCTTTAAAAGCGAAGAATATTTAAGTGATTTTGGTAAAAATATAAAAGAAGTTTATCAATACGAAAACAACGATTTAGCACCTAGCATTATAAGTGTAGGACAAGAAGAATTTAATCGTTTATTAGAAGCCAATCATTTGAATGTAGCTGAAAATCAAGACAAAGGATTACTACTAGATGAATACCAAGACTACATTAATAAAAAACTTCATTCTGGTGATTTATACGACATAAAAAATAAAACTAAAATTACAGGTCAAGTTAATGAATACAATTCCAAAGACGGAAAAATAGAAAATCAAAAAGAAATTTCAATTGAAATCATTAATATTACAAAAAGGCCTATGGGACTAGAAAATGTTTACTATACAGGAGGATATTTGGTTGTAAGTGATGACTATTTTAATAAAAATTTTACAAGTCAATACACAAGAATGTTTGTTAAAAGTGAAGATGCTCAAAAATTAGAAAAAAATATCGAAGAAATGACAAAAGAAAATACTGTATTTAAAAAATTAAGCGTCTATAATCTAGAAGAACAAATTAAACAAGAAAAATCAATGATTTTAATTATTTCTATCTTTCTATATGGTTTCATCACAGTCATCACTTTAATTGGTATAACCAATATCTTTAACACTATTACGACCAATATGAATTTAAGAAGCAAAGAATTTGCGATGTTAAAAAGTATTGGAATGACTAAAAAAGAATTTAACAAAATGATTCGATTAGAAAGTATTTTCTATGGAAGCAAAGCCTTATTTTTTGGAATTCCTTTAGGATTAATCGGTTCATATCTTATCTACAAAGCCTTTAATGATGGATTAGCATTTGGTTACATCTTCCCATTAAAAGCCATTCTTCTAGCCATTTTATTTGTACTAGTCATCATTGGAATAATTATGAAATATTCTTTGAATAAGATAAATAAACAAAACATTATCGAAACCATCAGAAACGATAATATTTAAAAAAATCGTCATTTGAACTTGTCAATAAAAAACTAGAAAGTAAAATTTCTATGACATAACTTAAAAGAATAGAACTAAACCCCGTTTCTTGACCTCAGAAACGAGGTTTTTATGTGTTTACATTTAGATGAACCATTCATACTTTATTAGCTACTTTTATTTTTACAACGTCTATCTTTTTTGATAAAATAAAAAAAGGAGCAAATGAAAATGAAAAAGAAAATAATGAAACTTTTAAAAATAATGATTAGTTGTTTTTGTTTAGTCTTTTTTATCTTCTTATGTCTGAATTTCTATGTAATAGGAAGGACTAAAAATCAGATAAAAGAAAACGTTTCATTAGAAAACATCGATGCTATTTTAGTGTTAGGAGCGGGGATACGGGGAAAAAATCCAAGTCCAATGTTAGAAGATCGCTTGAAAGCCGCCATTTCTCTTTATGAAAAAAATAACAACATAAAAATAATTATGAGTGGGGATCATAAAAGAGACGATTATAACGAAGTGCAAGTTATGAAAAATTATGCCATAAAAAATGGGGTACCCTCCGAGCATGTTTTTATGGACCACGCTGGTTTTTCTTCCTACGAGAGTCTTTATCGTGCAAAAGAAATTTTTGGAGTAAAAAAAATCGTGATAGTCACTCAAAAATACCATCTTTATAGAGCATTATATATTGCTAAAAAATTAGGATTAGAGGCCTATGGTGTTGCCTCAAACCCAAGAAACTATGCTGGTCAAACCAAAAGAGAAATAAGAGAAAGTTTAGCAAGAATCAAAGATTTCTTTAAATGTATTCTAAAACCAGAACCCACTTATTTAGGAAAAGCCATATCTCTAAGTGCTAGTGGAGATTTAACAAACGACTAGAAAGGAACTAAAAATGACAACTATTTTATTAATTGAAGATAATGAAATCATTACAAAAGGACTAGATTATTTATTCACACAAGAAAATTATTTATTATTAAGTGCTAAGACATTAGAAAAAGCAAAAGAATACATAGAAAATAAAAATTATGATTTAATTTTACTAGACGTTACCTTACCAGATGGCGATGGCTTTGAATTCTTTTCCTCAATGAAAAATGAAATTTCAGTTCCCTTAATCTTTTTGACCGCGAAAGACCTAAGTGACGACATCATTAACGGTTTAGAGCTTGGAGCATGCGATTACATCACCAAACCTTTTCATAATCGAGAACTACTATTGAGAATCAATAACGCTTTAAAATACAAAAAAGAAAACAAGGAATTAAAAATTGAAGACATCACCATTGATCCTTTAAAAATGGAAGTCAAAAAACAAGAACAAATCATCAATTTAACCACCTTAGAATACCAATTATTTTTATATCTAGTAGAAAATAAAAATCGTATTGTTACTCGAGAAATGCTTTATGAAAAAATTTATGAACTTTCTGGAAACGACGTGAGTGACAATACCTTAACCGTTTACATAAAACGCATAAGAGAAAAATTAGGGAGTGAGAACATTATAAAAACCATTAAAGGGATAGGGTACCGTGTGTCATCATGAAAAAGAAACTTTTACTTAAAATAGGAGCACTATTTCTTCTTTTTAGCTTAATTGGTTTCTTTTTCGCTCAGTTGAATTATCAAAACTATCAAAAAAAAATCAATAATTTTATTTATGGACTCATAAAAAATTTAATTGAGAAATACCCTGAATTATCTGAGAAAGAAATCATTCAATTATTAAACAATCAAGAAAGCGGAAACTATTTGGAAAATTATCGTAAATATGGAATAAAAGAACAAGATCCTATTTTACTCTCTATTGAAAAAAGCTACAAAAATTCTCTTTTTTTAATCCTTTTTTATTGTGTTTTAATAAGTGGAACGTTTGGTCTTTTTATTCTTTATTATTATCATAAAACGTCGAAAAAAATAAAAGAAATCACCAATTATATGCAAGAAATCAATGAAAAAAATTATTCCTTAAAATTAGAAAGCAATACAGAAGGGGAAGTCTCCATTTTACAAAATGAAATATATAAAATGACCATTATGTTGCGTTCTGAAAGTGATAATCTAAAAAAAGAAAAACTAAGTCTAAAAGAGTCCATTTCTGATATTTCGCATCAATTAAAAACACCTCTTACTAGTATTTCTATTATGTTAGACAATATATTAGACAATCCCAATATGGAAGAAGAAATCAAACTGGATTTTATAAAAAATGTCCATCATCAAATTGAATCCATCAACACTTTAATTATTGCTTTATTAAAATTATCTCGTATTGAAGCGGGAGTAGTTGAATTTAAAAAAGAAAAAATTTCCGCCACCGAAATCATAGAAAAAGCCCTTGAAAATGTCGAAATTATCAAAGAAATGAAAAATATAGTGTTTGAAACGCATTTTAAAGAGAATGTCTTTTTTATAGGGGATAAAACGTGGGAAATTGAAGCTTTAACCAATTTAATCAAAAACGCTATTGAACACTCTGATCATGGAGGTAAAATTGAAATAAAAACCAATAAAAATCCTATTTATACTCAAATCGAAATTAAAGACTATGGAGTAGGCATGAGTGAAAAAGATTTAAAAAATATTTTTAAACGTTTTTACAAAGGAGAGCATGGAAATAACGATAGCATAGGAATAGGACTAAACTTAGTTAAAAATATTGTCGAAAAAGATAATGGTTTAATTGAAGTAAAATCAAAAATAGGAAAGGGCACTACTTTTATTATTAAATATTTAAAATAAATCAATGTCTAAAATCTGATTAAAATGAACAGTCACATGATTTTTTAAAAGAATAGTACGATGACTTGAATTTAATTTAATAACCCTAGAGGTTATTTTTTTTATAAAACCACCACTATAAATCGTTAATGTCATGTCAATTTGTTCGTAGAAAGCTTCAACCAAGCGTTTTTCTAATTCTTCCAGCTGTTCTTTAGAAAGAATAGGTTTCGCAATTCGTTCTTTTTCTTTTAAAATCTTTTTTAAGACTTCATCTTGAGGTAAAGACTTAAAAGGCATCCATTTTATCATACCACGATCATTATTCATGATGACCTCCCACCATAGTATTACGCTTTTTAATCGTCGAATCAGAAAGCAAACTACTGGCTTTTAAAACACTATTTTTACCAAATCGATTTTGAATTTGGTCAAGCGTTTCGGCATACTGTTTTCTTTTACATGTTTCTTTGTAATCTTCAAACAAATTGAGTTGTGTCCCCTTATGTTTCGTAAGTCCACCACAAGAAAGACTAATTTTTCGAATAGGAAGATTTGTATAATAACGGTCAAATAAATTAAGAAAGTTTTTTAAAATAATCGTTTCATCATCCGTTGGAACTTCTAATTTTAATTGATGATAAAAGCCATCATGAAGTTCTTTAGAATAAGTAAGACCAAGTCCAACGAGGCCTGTATCGTAATGATTTTCACGTAGTCTTTTTACAACGCCTTCTGTCATTTCTCTAATAAGCAAACGAGCATTAAGAAAATAATCTTTAAATAAAACTTGACTATGACTAAATGATTTTTCTTTTTTGACGCATTTAAAATCTTGAATACAAGACGTATCAATTCCATTAGCATGGTTCCAAAGCTCAAGGCCCATGATTCCGAATTTTTCTTTTAATTTCACTTGTGAAAAATGAGCCAAATCCCCAATCGTATAAATCGAAAGGGCTTGAAGTCTTTTTTCTAAATGCGTTCCAATGCCCCACATTTTAGAAAGAGGAGTAAGAGGCCATAACTTTGTTTTAACATCATCCAAAGTCCATTTAGCAATACAGCTTTCCTTGTTTTTAGCTTCAATATCCATTGAAAGTTTAGCTAAAAGCATAGAAGGACCAATACCACAAGTCGCTTGCAGGCCTGTTTTTTCTCTTAAAGTTTCTAAAATCCACTGTCCTAATTCCATATCTGTTTTATGATAGAGTTTTAAATAGTGGGTCACATCTAAAAAACATTCATCAATCGAATAAATATGCAAGTCTTCGATTGAAACAAAATCCAAATAAATTGAAACCACTTCACTTGATTTTTTTAAATAAAGATTCATTCTTGGATTCACAATAACATAAGGAATGTTTTTAGGAATAGAATAAAGACGAGTCCTTCCTTTAATACCTTGCTTTTTTAAAAAAGGAGTCACAGCTAACGTCATCGCTCCCATTCCTTGACTTTTATTGGCGACTACTAAGGGGGTCGTAAATGGATTTAAACCTCTTTCTATACATTCACAACTAGCAAAAAAACTTTTTAAATCAATACACAAAAAATGTTTTTCTTCTTTCATAAAAATCACCTTTATAAATACAAATGTTCGCTAATGAAATTATAACAAAATGAAAAAAGAAAACAAGTGGAAAAGATTACCATAATAAATAACAAAAGTGTATAATCAATATATAAGCTAAAAAAGAAATATTAAAATAGCAATAGTTAATAAAAAAGTAATGAAAGAAGGAGATAAAATGGAAATTATAGTACAAGGAAAAGGAGTAGAATACTTTACTCCTAATGAAGTAATTGTTTCGATTCACTTTACAACAAAAGGATACTCTTACGAAGAAGTATTAAAAGAAGGAACTAAAAATGTGATGGTTTTTGTAGAAGAGATTCTACTTAAAAATAATTTTAGAAAAGAAGACATGAAAACTAGAAATTTTGTTATAAGAGAAGAGACGAAATACAATAATAGAACAGGTAAATATGATCCAGATGGCTATTCTTTTAATCAAATGGCTTCATTAAAATTTGATTATAATAAAGAATTAATGGCTAAGATAATGGTTTCAATTTCTAAATTAGAGAATGCTCCAAAGTGTCAAGTCAATTTTGGAGTAAAAGATGAAAAAGAATGTAGAAAAAGTATTTTAGCAAGTGCTTACAAAGATGCTGAAAATCAAGCTAAAGCCATTGCTGATGCTTCTGGGAAAAGATTAAAATATTGTGAAAAAGTGGACTTTAAACCTTTTACAACAAATTATGTCTCACAAGCAAGTATTGGCTCAGAGATGATGTACGCTGAAAAAGCTTGTTATGGCGCCACCCAAGCAATAATAAATACCTTTACTCCAGAAGATATTGAACTATCCGAAAAATTATATTGTTTATGGATAGCTGAATAAACTTGAAACGAGTCTTGATAGTCATTTATTTGACACATCTAAAAAATAAATAAAAAAACGACAAAAAAAGACTTGATTTTTTTTCTAAAAGTGATATAGTTAAATTACTTAATAGAGATGATTTAAAAGTCTTCCTATTTTATAAAGAACACAATGTTTAATTAAAAAGGGGACAAAATATATTTTATCGCTATAAGTTATTATGACTAGAATTAAATAGAACAATCGTTGAATTGTTTATTTAAAATAGTATAAAACTATAGAAGAATAAAATATATAAAAATCGATATTTTCAAGCTATTAAGGAATATGCGTATATAGTGGGAACTTGAAAGAAAATTATTGTTTTATCTGTCAATAAAATAGTAGTTTTGATGAACCACAGGAAAGTAAATTGTTTTGACAGGCGATTTACTTTTTTTTTTGCCTTTTTTTTGTTATAATGACCATAAAGGAGTGACTAAAATGAGTGGAAAACTATTAGCAACCGCTTGGAGTATGCTTCATTCAATAGGAGACAGTATAGAAGAGAAAATGCTTCTTCAATTTAATGAAAAACAATATTTATTTTATATCAACCTATTTTCAGGTGTTTTTTCACTAATCATTGCTTTAATTGGAGGAATTGAATTAACGCTTCTTTCTTTTTTCGTTTTAGTAATCTATGCCCTTGCGATGATAGGAGGAGACTTTTGTTACGTTAAAGCCATTGAGAAACTTCCTATTGGTCTTGCCAATTTAATCGATTCAGGAGGGCTATTTATCATTTTAATTTGTGATATTTGTTTAGGCTACATCAAACCCAATTTCTTATTTTTAATTTTATTTTTAGTTTTTTTTATTTCCATTTATATCTTCTCAAACGAAACCAACAAAATGAAAAATGAAATCACAAATAAGAAAATTGATTTAAAAAATATTTTTATCATCATTACCTCCACCATTTTTTATGCCTCTGAGCCTTATTTTTTAAAACTGGCTGTAAGTAAAGGCGCCAATGAATACGCTGAAGCTTTAATCTTTTATCTTGTTGCCATTCCTGTATTTTATAGCTTGTATAAAAAAGAGAAAAAAAGCGGTTTTCAAATGGAGAAAGAAAAGAAAAAATCTTTTTTCCTAAATGGAATAGTATTAAGTCTTATCTATGCCATTACAAGTATTCTATCCATGTTTGCTTACGTCGATGGCTCTCCAACACTCATTACTTTAATTATGAAGTCACAACTTTTCTTAATTGTCATTATTTCTGTTATAAGAAAAACAGATAAAATGAACGTTAAAAAAACGGTGTCTTTAATTGTGGGAGCTTTAGCAATTATGGTCATGACTTTAATCAGTGAGTAATAATAATTAATAGAAGAGGTGAATTATGAAAAGTAGTTTAGAAAAATATGGACGTGTTTTAGAGAATATTGATATCAAAGACCATTCTACTTTTAAAGTAAGTGCTTTAATTGATTACTTAGTCTTACCCAATAATATTGAAGAGTTAAAAGGACTAATCCGATATTTAAAAAAAGAAAACATAAAATATAAACTAATAGGCAAATGTTCCAATCTTATTTTTGTGAATGAGCATTATGAAGGCGTTTTAATAAGACTCGATTTTCTAAATCATTTTGAAATTAAAAATGATTTCATTACATCGGGAAGTGGTGTGTCTTTAATGAAACTCGCTGTAGATGCCTCTTCTTCTTGTTTAACGGGATTAGAGTGGGCAACAGGCATACCAGGAAGTGTTGGTGGAGCGATCGTTCAAAATGCAGGAGCCTATGGCAAAAATATGGAAAGTATTGTAAAGTCCATCACCGTTTTAACTGAAACAGGCAACATAGAAGTGTGGACAAAAGAAAAAATAGGTTTTTCCTACCGTCATTCTTATTTAAAAGATCACCCTGAAATCATCTGTTTAGAAGCAACACTAAAACTTGAAGAAGGAAACAGTAAAGAGATTATGGAAAGCATCAAAGCAAAAAGAGAAAAAAGATTTAGCTCTCAACCTTTAGACTACCCAAGCTGTGGCAGTGTCTTTAGAAATCCTGAAGGAGAAGTGGCAGCTGGAAAATTAATTGAAGACGCTGGATTAAAAGGATTAAAAATTGGTGGGGCAGAAGTAAGTAAAAAACACGCGAATTTTATTATAAACACTGGGGGAGCAACAGGTAGAGATATAAAAGAGTTGGTTTTATTCATTCAAGAAAAAATAAAAGAAAAATATAAAATTGACTTGATTTTAGAACAAGAATTTGTAGAATAGACAAGAGAAGAGCTTAAATACTTCAAAGAAATAAAAACTTTCCAATAATGATGTGATTCTTTTAGCAGGATTTAAAAATATCTATCAAAAAATTGAAAAGAAAACATCCTTAAAATGGTTTTGAACAATTAATTAGAAAAGGTTTGATTAATTAAGAAAATGTTTTATAATAAAACGATAAATGGAGGAAAAAGAATGAAAAAAGAAATAAAAAAAGCTCTATGTACTCTAGGTCTTGTTGGTGGCTTAAGTACTTTAGCTGTTACAAACCAAAAAGAGTTAAACCAAAAAAAAGGTATTGAAATTGGAATCGATACAGCAAAAAATAATTTATTACAAATAGAAAATCATCATTCTTTTTTAGAAATTAAAGACATCGGAATCTTTGATAGACTGGATGATTTTTTATATGAAGGATTAAATAAGAAAATACAAGAAGAACACATTACAACGCTTTGTTTTAAAAATATAAAGTCAACCTTTGATTTTTCAAAGTTAGAGATCTCTTCAATAGAAAACATTTATTTTGAAAACTGTAGTGAATCCTTAAAAAATTTTAATGTGCCTACAAGTTGTACTCTATTATCTTTTGAAGATACAAGTGAAGCAATCATTAAAGAAATTTTAGAGAACAACGATATTAAAAATATTTTCGTTTTTATTAATAATAAAAAGGATGAATCTTTAATTTCTTATTTAGTAGAACAAAAAATAGAATTAGGTGGTTTAAACTATAAAAGATTGGACCATGGAGACATTACAAAAGAAGAATTAGAATTATTAAGTCAAATAAATACAAAAATATTAACTATTACAAATGATGAGCTTAGAAACGCGTTAAATTTAGAATTAAATTTAAATCCAACTATTAGTAGTTTAAATCTTGATTTTAGAAATGGAAATATACCAATCGATTCATTAATTATTCAAGCCTCCTCTTCTTGTGCCATTAGTTTAGTTGGTATTGATGTAACGGAAAACACTAAATTGTCTTTCCCAAATCAATCAACTGTATATTTATATGGTACTTTTAGTAGTCCGAATGCTTTTTATGATTTATTTAATATTTCAGTATTAAATATAAGAGAGGACAAGGGATTAGATTTTAATTATTATAGCTTTAAAGATGATTATTGTGAAGTTTTAGATCGATTAGAAAAAGCCTTTGGTAACAAAGAAGGCATACAAAAAGAAAAATTAAGCAATCTTACTTTTCAAAATTTAACCCAGCCAGTGACTCTTTTCAATAATAAAGAATTAAAAGCGCTTTCTTTTGAAAACGTTTCTTTTGAAATAGCTGAAAAAATGTTAAATACTTGTCATTTAGAACAGTTAAAAGATTTAACTTGGGGAGAAAATATTGAGAATGAGAGTAATTTAAAACAACTTTTAGACTATTTGATTAAACAAGAAGTGACTTTAGAAAATTTAAATCTTAATTTAAAAAATGAAAAAAACTATAAAGGCATAACCGAAGAGGAATTTCAATTGCTTTCTCAAATCAAAGCTAAAAATATAATCGTTTTTAGTGAAGGGTATGAACAACCCATTCATTTAGATTTAACTTTAAATGAAACCATTTCTAATATCTATCTTCGTCTTTTAAATAAGGAAGGAACTACTCTAACGGATAACATCAATAGTGAATTAGGAACGATTAAAATTCAATCTTTAAATAATCAACTATTGGTTCATCTTATTGGTGGAAACATTACCGAAAAGACTCATTTTTCTTTTCCAGACTTTGCGAGAGTGAATTTATTTCATTTACAATGTAGTTCTGTCTCAGCCATTAAGGAATTAAACAATATTGAGTATTTATCATTAGGAAATCATACGCCTTGGCAAGGACCAAAACGTACAGGATACATTACTTATTCTAAAAAAGAAATAGGGGGAAATGAAGGACGTATCGCTTACTTTAGCGATTTTAATGAAATGATGGCGTATTTAGAAAATTATGAAACATTACTAAAAATAAGAGAAAACTTAAATGTTTCACCCAAAGAAGAATTATTATACGTTAACACAATTAGCATTGGTGACATCATAAACGTTGAACCCGATACAGGTCTATATAATTACTGTGTTTCTTCAATTAGTTTAATAAATGGTGATGCCTTTGTAGAAGTAGATAATATGGAAGAGTATGAGCTTTATTTAAAAAAAGGCTATCGCGTTTATGGTTATAGTGTAATGAATGGACAAGAAATACCTAAGATGGAAGAGGAACAAGATGAAAAGGAGTATGTTAGAAAAAAAATAAAGTTTGCTAATGTTCCATTTAAACAATAAAAGCTTTATTTTATAATTGTGATAGAATAAAAAAAAGTGATTAGGAGGTTTTAAAAATGAATCAAGCATCAAAAGAAAAAAGAAATGAATTAAAAAAAGTAATTCAAGATTTAGAACAAGACCCACGCGTACAAGAATATTTAGCCAAAAATAAAGAGTTAAAGCGTTTGGAAATGTATTTTTATTCTAAAAAAATACCAGTGGATAAGGTAAATCGTCAAGATAAAGAAAAAATATATATTTATAGTGGCGCTTATATAGAATTTGAAATGCAAAGCCCTCAAAAAGTGACGGATGAAAACTATGACTACAAATCTTATATAAGCATTGAATCATCTTATTATAGGAGTGAAGTGCATATTAAAAAAGAAAAGACAGAAGAATTTGAAGCAAAACACATCATTCTTTACCCACCAAAAGGAATGCTTTTTGAGGATTTTTATAAGAATGTTAAAACAATGTATTGTAAAACTTTAATCAATTATGGCCTAGAAGAAGCAAAAAATGCGATTTTAAATGCATTTGATTCAGAGAGAAGATGGAAAGTGGCTAATCAAAGAATACTAGCTCGTTTTATGAGAAAAGACTAAGAAATTTTGTGAATTCAAAATTTTTTTATTTGTAGAAAAATAGAAGTTTTAATGCTATACTAACACTATGAAAAAAGAAGAATTTAAAAATTGGAATGAACAAACTTACCAAGAATATTTAGCGTACTTAAAAAGTTTAAAAGATGAAAACTATAAGACTTTCCATAGTCGCCTTACGACGACAAAATATGAAATATTAGGAATAACAGTACCAATGCAAAGAAAAATTGCCAAAAGAATAAGTCAGTCGAATAGGGAAGCGTTTTTGAAATTGAACACAGAGACCTACTATGAAGAAGTCATGATTAAAGGGCTAGTTTTAACCAGCATAAATGAAAAAGAAAAAGTATTAAATTATTTAGAGGATTATGTTTCGTTAATTGACAATTGGGCCATTTGTGACTCTTTCTGTAATAGTTTAAAAATAGTAAAAACAGATAAAGACTTTTGGTTTCAACACTTTAAAAAATATCTGAATTGCAAAGAAGAATTTAAAATACGTGTCGCCTTAATTATTTTTTTAAATTTTTATATTGAAGAAAACTATTTAAATGAAATTTTTAATTTAATTGACTCCATAAAAATAGATAAATATTATGTCAACATGGGTAGCGCTTGGCTATTATGTGAATGTTTTATTAAATACCGTGAAAAAACATTAGCGTATTTATTAAAAAGCAAAATAAATACATTTACATTTAACAAAACAATTAGTAAAATAAAGGAGAGCTACCGTGTAGATAATGAAGACAAAGCATATCTAAATACATTAAAAAGAAAGGCGTAATCTTTATGCTACAAAACGATTTGGAAAAACAATTAAAAGAAATAGAATTGAATCTAAAAACAAATCAAATTTTATATTACTGGAAAGTATTGGAAAAAATAGAAATGCAATTAAAGAAACAAAAACTACAAAATAATATTTATGTTTATGGAGGAAAATTTTCTTATAATAATCTAAGCGATTTAGATCATTCATTTTATGAAGTCGAAGTTCAAGAAAATTCAGAATATTATTTTTGGAAAGAATATTTTAATATTGAATCTGATGATGATTCACAAAGAAAAGTTCAAATTGCAAAACATGTTGTATCAGACTTTGAAAATGAAAATAAGATTCTATATCCACCAAATAATAAGGATAAAAATGCTTTTTATGATGAAGTAAGAAAAATGTTTCTTTCAAATGTAAGTTTATATGGACGAGAGGAAGCAATAAAGAGAATTAAAAAAATAGATTCAGATGGAAAATGCGGAAGAAAGAGGAGGAATTTAAAAAAATGAAAAAAATAAAAAGAATAATGGTTGCATTAATGATATGTTTAATGACAGGGTGTGGGGAAAAAGAGGTATTAGAAAGTGTTCAAGAATTAGAAGGTCAAAAATACCAAATAACAAACAAAGAAACCGATAATGTTTTACTAGAACTCACAGATGAACGAAAAATACTTTTAGAACTTTATCCAGACGTTGCGCCAATTACTGTGAAAAATTTTAAAAAATTAGTAAAAGAAGATTTTTATGATAATTTAATTTTTCATAGAGTAGTAAAAGACTTTGTGATTCAAGCAGGGGATGGGACGAGTCAAGGAAAAAGTGCCAGTACGATAAAAGGTGAATTTGCAAAAAATGGTGTAAAAAATGATTTAAAACACGAACGAGGTGTGCTATCAATGGCTAGAACCAGTGTCGATAAAAATTCAGCCAGTAGTCAATTCTTTATAATGCTAGAAGATAATGCCAGTTTAGATGGAGATTATGCCGCTTTTGGTCGTGTCATAAAAGGTTTAGAAACCGTAGATTCTATAGGAAAAATGATGGTTGATAAAAACGATAAACCTTTAAAAGATACGACGATAAAAAGAATGGAATTTGTGAGGTTAAACAATGAATAATGAAAGACAAGAATTAGCGAATTTAATCTTTCCTAATATTACAAAAACAATTGAAGATTATGAAAAATTATACCCAGAAAGAAACTTAGGAGAAAAAGCCAAAGTCACTCGTTTTGCACCTAGTCCAACAGGATTTATGCATATTGGTCATTTCATGCCATCTTTGATTGATTACGTTTTAGCTCGTCAAAGTGAAGGCATCTTTTACCTTCGTAATGAAGACACCGATACCTCTCGTACCGTTTTAGGGGCAGTAGAATACATTCGGTCAGTTTTAAATACCTATGACTTAAATCCTGATGAATACGAATACCGTGATACAAACGAAACAAAAGGAGAATATGGTCCATATATTCAATCTGAAAGAAAAGAAATATATCATACTTTTATCAAACATTTAATTTTAGAAGGAAAAGCTTACCCCTGCTTTTTAACGGGAGAAGAAATGGATTCTATTCGTGAATCTCAAAGTAAAGACAAAAGAAGAATCGGTATTTATGGCCGTTACGCCAAATACCGTGATTTACCCATTAGTGAAGCGTTAACCCGTATTAAAAATGGCGAAAATTATACCATTCGTTTAAAAAGTACAGGAGACTTTAATCGTAAATTTAAATTTAATGATTTAGCAAGTGGCGAAATTGAATTTCCTGAGAATGACATTGATATTCCAATAATGAAATCAAAAGATAGACTCCCAACCTACCATTTTGCTCATTTGGTTGATGACCATCTAATGCATACCACTCATGTGGTTCGTGGTCAAGAATGGATAAGTTCTATTCCCATTCATTATGAATTATTTAAAACTTTTGGTTTTAAAATGCCTAAATACATTCATATTCCTTTAATCTTGAAAAAAGATGGGGATACCATCCGTAAAATATCAAAAAGATTAGATCCTGAAGCTAAAATGACTTATTATGAAGAAAAAGGTTACCCACCCCTTGTGGTAATTGAAGCCGTGATGACAATAGCCAACTCAAATTATGAAGCGTGGCGAGAAGGACACCCTGATGCGCATTTCACTGAATTTGAATTTTCACCTAAAAAAATGTCTTCATCGGGAGCTTTATTTGACCTCGACAAACTTGATAATATTTCCAAAAACTACATAAGTAAATTAAGTAAAGAAGAAGTCTATAAGAACGTGTTAGCTTGGAGTGAAAAATACGATCTTGAATTTTCTTTAATTCTAAAAAAGTATAAAGATTATTCAATGGAAATTTATAACATTGAAAGAGAAAGAAAAAAGCCACGAAAAGATTATACCTATTACAGTGAAATAAAAGATAAAACGTGGTACATGTATGATGAATACTTTAAAGACAGTCAGTATGACTTCAGTGCTTATGATCAAGAAGAAGTAAAAAACATTTTAAAAACCTATTTAAAGGATTATTACATTGAATTTGATGAAGAAAACGTTTGGTTTGAAAAAATAAAAGAAATGTGTCATCAATTAAACTACGCAACAGATATGAAAGACTACAAAGTAAATAGTGAAAAATATAAAGGAAGTATTGTAGAGGTGACGAATATAATTAGAATCGCTCTAACAACCTTAACTACAACGCCTAATCTTTATGACATCATGAGAATTTTAGGTAAAGAAAGAATTAAAAACAGAATTGAAAAAATAACGAATTAATGAAGTAAAAGTAGAAACAAGTCAGTGTTATCAAATTTGATAACGCCTAAATGTTGTATTTGGTGCTATTCCTTATGCAAGCGTGTGAGGAAAGCACTTTTTTTCTTATCTTAATATAATGGAAAATCAAGCATTCGACAAAATTTGCCAAAAAAATTTATAATCAAGAACTATCAATTTTCGACAAAAAATGATACAATAATTTAGAGTAGGAACGTGGTATTATGTCAAAAACAACTTTTATCTTAATTGGAATAACGTATTACATTGCATCAGTCATTATTATCGCTGCTGTATTAAATTACATAAGCAAAAAAGAGCAAAAAAAATACGAGTCCGAAATTAATGCATTAGAAAGAGATAAAAACTTAATTATCTCCGCTAGCATTTTATCTGAACTTAACAAAGTTGAACCCTTAATTAATCATTCTGATTCTAAAGAAATCTATAATGAGTGGCAACGAAGATTTAAAGAAATAAAAGACATTGAAGTTCCAAAAATTACGGACGAACTGATTGAAATTGAAGAATTATTTCACAGTAAAAAATATAAAGAATTAAAACATAAAATAGCCGAAGCCGAACTAGACATTTGTTATGTAAAAACCAAATCCAACTTTTTATTAGAAGAGATAAAAGGCATTACGCTTAGTGAAGAAAGAAACAGAGAAACCATTACCAAGTTAAAATCCAGCTATCGAGAAATCTTAACCAAATACAAAACTAATACTGGAGACTTTGAACTGATTAAAACACCAATTGAATTGCAATTTGAAAATGTAGACAAATTATTTAGTGCTTTTGAAGTCTCTATGGAAAAAAACGCTTATCAAGAAGTAGGAAAAATTGTGAAAGCCATTGATGATATTATAGGAAACTTAAAAATTGTGATTGAAGAAGCTCCGAGTATTATTCTAATGGGTCAAAAATTAATTCCAAATAAAATTAAGAACATCTTAAAAATAAAAGAAAAAATGGAACGAGAAGGCTTTAACTTAGATTATTTAAACCTAGACTATAACATTACAGAAGCCAATAAAAAAATGACCGATATTATCGAAAGATTAAACGTTTTAAATTTAGAGGATTCAATATTTGAACTCAAAACCATTTTAGACTTTTTTGAATCCACCGACAACGATTTTGAAAAAGAAAAAATTTCTAAAAAGATATTTGAAGAATACGCTCGAACCATTTTAGTTAAAGTCACTAAATTAAATAAAATAAACAACGACTTATATAAAAAATTAGATGATATTAAATACAGTTACGATTTAACCAGTGAAGATGTATTAGTAATCGAAGAAATTCATGAGTCTTTAAAACAAATTAGAGAAAAATACGATGAAATTATTGAGGTTCATCGTAGTAAAGTATCGAACTTTCTAAAACTATCTAAAGAAATGGAAAACTTAAATGTACGTCTTGCTTATACTGAAGAAAAATTAGATCATGCCTTAAGAACCATTGGAAGTTTAAAAGAAGACGAACTTCGTGCTCGAGAACAATTAGATGAAATCAAAGAAATCTTAACCAAATCGAAAAACCACATGAAGAGCTTTAAATTACCTTTAATTCCAGAGAGTTATTATGTGGAATTATCAGAAGCAACCGAAGCCATTAACGAAATCATAAATGAGTTAGAGCGTACACCAATTTCAATTAAAGTTTTAAATACAAGAGTCGACACCGCTCGTGATTTAGTATTAAAAGTATACAACACTTCTAAAGAAACAATAAAAACAGCGAAAATGGCTGAAACAGCAATTGTTTATGGAAATCGTTATCGTACCAATAAAGAAGTCGATGAAGGATTAACCAAAGCTGAGATTTCTTTTTATAAAGGGAATTTTAAAACCTCATTAGAAAAGGCGATTAATGCCATCAACATTATTGAGCCAGGAATTCACAAGCGTTTAATGGAAGAATATCAGTAAGGGTGACACTATGTTTATACAAATAGGAGACTTTGAAATTTATGAATACGATAAAAACAACCTTGATCAAAGACATTTAAAGTATATTTTAAATCACAACGACGATTTTTTAAAATACGTCACTAAAAAAATCGAAGAAAGATTAAAAGAAGGAAAAATTCTTCCGGGGAGGGGGTTATCAATTGATGGTTCTTACCTTGTCAAATACAAAGGAGAATTTGTTGGCTACATCCGTTTAGAAAATTTAAGATGGAATGGAACATTAGATATAGAATGGGCGGTCTCTCCAGAATTTCAAAATCAAAAATTAGGAACCAAAATAGTAAGAACTTTAAGTGAGTGGATTTTTAAAAATTACCAACAAGTATGAAAAATTAGAGGAATCATTGATAAAAGTAACTATAGAAGTAAAGCGTTAGCAAGATCTGTAGGCTTTGAAGAAGAAAAAAAAGATGAAAACTATATTTATGTCACACGATTTAATTTTTCATTAAGAAGTTTTGCTTTTAATACGGAGTTTTATTA
>CAOKAG010000021.1 GCA_948466395.1 uncultured Mycoplasmatota bacterium | reverse complement strand
TAAAGAATAAATTCCCATCTGTTATAAGATGGGAACTTTGAATAAAAGTTAATAATTTAAATAAAACCCAGCACATATTATTGTATAAAACAAGAAAATAATATATAATAAATTTAGAAAGAGAAGAAGGCTCATGGATTTTAAAATTTTATACTGGATTAATGATTTACACAGTGAAATATTAGATAAAATTATGATTTTTTTTACTAATTTAGGAGATGCAGGAATTGTTTGGATTGTATTAGCCATCGTGTTATTATGTTTTAAAAAAACAAGAAAATGTGGTCTTTTAATGCTCATCGCTATGGGAATAGGTCTAATTATTGGAAATGGTCTAATTAAAAATTTAGTAAAAAGAGCAAGACCTTGTTGGTTAGATTCAAGCATTCCGCTACTAATTAAAAAGCCCTTAGATTATTCTTTTCCATCAGGGCACACACTTGCCTCGTTTGAAGCATTTATTATGATTTTTTTACACAATAAAAAATGGGGAAGCCTCTCAGGTTTGCTAGCCATACTAATTGCTTTTTCAAGATTATATCTCTTTGTTCATTTCCCAACCGATGTTTTAGCAGGAGCCATCCTTGGAACTCTCATATCAATTGTAACTTATAAAACCTATGAATACTTCATCCCCTATTTAAAAAAGAAAGAAGTCGTATAAAATGAAAAAAGTAGTTAAAATATTTTCTCGTAGTTTAGCGGTTTTAGGAATAACATTAGGTTTTATTTTCTTAACACTTGTTATTATGATTAAAATGATTTGTAGTAACATTTCAGGAAGCGCTAAAGAGCTGTTTGCAACCACAATGTTAGAAACAGGGCAATTAAAATTTGTTACCAAACTCTTTTTATCAAAAGACGAAATTCAAAAATTGGTGGATCAAAACTCCATGGCAACCATGAATACGGAAATGGATACTGATTTAATCAATACAGAAAACAAAGAAGACGATTTTGACATCAATGGAATTCAATTAGAAGAAATATCTGGAAATACTTTTTTTGCAAAAATGTTAATCATAAATGACCCCTCAAGAATCAAACTGGCTACGACTTATCCTTGGAGCGAGTATGGTGTAGAACTTGAAAAATTAGTTAAAGACAACAACGCCATTGCTGGTATTAATGGTGGACTTTATCTATCAACAGGAAATAAAGGCGGAAGACCACTTGGAGTAGTGGTTAAAAATGGCAAAATTGAATACAATCAACCCACAGGTTATCCAGGACTCCATATCATTGGTTTTGATGAAACCCACATTTTAAGAATCATTAATATTGAAGGAAAAAACGCCTCTCAAGTTGAACAAATTATTAAAGAAGAAAAAATGATAGATGCAGTGACCTTTCAAGAAGAAAGCAGTGATGCTAATAACCATTTTGTTAAACTAATCATCAATGGAGAAGAACGAGGTGTAGATGGAAAAGGGAGTGGAGCGAATCCTCGTACCGCGATTGGCCAAAGAGCCGATGGTTCAGTACTATTATTAGTCACTGATGGACGTGGAGCAAATGGTCACTTAGGAGCGACCGCAAAAGACTTAATAAAAATAATGAAAAAATATGGAGCTGTAAACGCCGCAAACTTAGATGGAGGAAGCTCATCAAGTATGTATTACAATGATAAATATGAAATGACCAGTGTCACCTTTTATTACGCCAATTCATCATGGAAGTTGCCTACAGGATTTATCGTTGAAAAAAGAGATTAGAAAGGAGGAGCTTGATGAAAGAAAAAAAATTAAAACTACAATTTAAAACCTTTCTAATTTTTTATGCTTGTCTTTTAGGCCTTATTATGATTGGGTTTCTCATCCATGTCTTTGATAGTTTAGTACAATATGAGAAAAATCAAACCGAGAATTTTATCAATAAAACTTTAGAGAATCTTTGCAAAAAGGATTCATGTGAGATAAATGACTTAGCCCAAATTGAAAAAGGTCCTTTTGATAAAGAAGAATCAATAAATTTAGCTTTAAAAAATTTATTAGAACATGCCGATTTAGAATATGAAGAAAGCGAAAACAGTCAAGAAGAAAATCCAACTTATTTAATAAAAGCGAACAATCAAGAAATATTAGAAATTCAATTAAAAAGCGAAAAAAAATTGAATCGTTTAGGGCTTCTTTCTTTTTACATTTGGGATAACGCTGAAGTAAGAAGCAAAATAGATAAAGGATTTTACCTTTACAACATTACCGTTCCCAATAATTTTAAAGTTTATTTAAATAATAAAGAACTAACAAATGAACAAATAAAAGAAGGGGAACAAAACGAAGGCATGTTAGAAATGGCAAAATACGTATCCATTCCTTATAACGTAAAATATCAAATAGAAAATCTTTATTTTGAACCTGAAATCAAAATTTTAGATGAGAACAATCATGAAGTTAATTATGAACAGCATGGTTATACGATTGAGATAAAAAAAGAATTTAAAAAGATAGAAAATTTAGAAGAAGCCAAAAAAGAGATAGAGAGTATACCAGAAATTTTAAAAATGGCCGAACAATGGAGTTTATTTTTAACCAATGATTTAAAAGGAACATTGCATGGTTTTCATCAAATTAATGCCTTTCTAATCGACGACTCGACTTTATCTAAATTTGCCAAAAATTGGGCGACAGGAATCGACATTACTTTTACAAGTAAACACACATTTGACAATCCAATTTTTACAGGAGAAAACATAAGAAATTTTGAAATCTATGGTGAAGATGCTTTTTCCTGTGAAGTTTATTTAGAAAAAAATATGATTATTAAAGGAAAGAAACATCAAGACGTCATGCATGACCGTATGTATTTTGTAAAAATAGATAAAGAATGGAAACTTGTAAATATGCAAGCCATTACGGGGTGAAAGGGAAAATGAAAGAAGTAGTAGTAATTATACCAGCGTACAAACCAGATAAAAAAATCATGAGTGCGTTTATGGAAAAACTAGAAAAAAATTTTGAAAAAATCGTGATTGTTGATGATGGTAGTGGAGAAGAATACCAACCATTTTTTCAAGAATATCATAAAAAAGGCATTACGGTTTTAAGAAATCATATAAATTTAGGAAAAGGAAGAGCCATTAAATATGCTTTCAATTATTGTTTAAACACGTATGACACAATGGTGGGCACAGTTACTGCTGATTGTGATGGACAACACAGTGTTGAAGATATAAAAAAATGTTGTCAAAGTTTAATCAAAAATCCTGAAAGTTTAATCATTGGAACACGAAACTTTGATTTAGAAATTGTCCCCTTTAAGAGTCGATATGGAAACAAAATTACAAGAAACATGTTTTCTATATTTGTAGGGATTAAAATTACAGATACGCAATCTGGACTCAGAGCCTTTGGAAAAAGCACAATGAAAAAATTTTTAGATGTTTCAGGAGAAAGATATGAGTATGAAACCAATATGCTCATTGCTTGTAAAGAAAAAGAAATTAAAATTGAAGAAGTACCCATAAAAACGATTTATATAGGTGAAAATGAAACCAGTCATTTTAATCCTATTCGTGACTCCATCTTAATTTACAAACTATTTATTAAATACATAATGGCCTCTCTAAGTTCCTTTTTAGTCGATATTCTTTTATTTACTCTTGTCTTAAAATTATTACCAGAAATAAACTTTGGAATGATTACAAGTATTGTTATCGCAAGTTTGTTGGCGCGTACAGCTTCATCGATATACAATTTTAAAATTAATGAAAAAATAGTCTTTAAAAATAAGAGTAAAAACAGTTTAATCAAATATTTTATCTTAGTAATCATTCAGATGTTTGTTTCAGCTTTCGTTGTCTCAGGACTGTTTAAAATGACTCACTTAAATTCAACATTATTAAAAATCATGGTGGATTTAGTCATTTTTGTTATCAATTTTATTATTCAAAGAGAATGGGTCTTTAAAAAGAATTAAAAAAGATTGAAATTATGAAAATAGTTTAATATAATAAGAAAAAAGTGTTGAAAAAAGAGTAGTAATAAATCTATTATTGCAAAGAGAATTCGTGGTAGGTGGAAACGAATGAATAAGGGTTTATGAACTTGCTTTTGGAACTTTTGGCTAATCCCCGTTATCAGATTTTAAAGCTAGTTTAAAACTAGGAATTAAGGTGGTACCACGGCTATTTCGTCCTTAAAAACGAAATGGTCTTTTTTATTTTAGAAAGGGTGAATAAAAAATGGAATTAAAAAGTCCAGCGTTCTTAATCTATTTCTTTTTTGTCCTCTATCTCTTATTCTTTTTGATTTTTTACTTAATCAATTTAAAAAAAATAAAAAGCAAAAAATATGAAAATCTTCGAGAAATTAACGATATTGCAAAAAGATTTAAAATAGATAAAAAGAAAATAAATTATAAAAAAGAAATGGTTCATGTGGCTTTAATCAATGGTTTTATTGTTTCTAGTGTTGGAGTTTTCGTAACCTATTTAGACATACCCAATGCTTTTCAGTTAGCGCTAGGATTTATCCTATTATTCGCTCTAACGTATTCTCTTTATGAACTATATGGACGATTTTTAAAAAGAAAGGTGAATAAATAAAATGAATTATAAAAGCATAGAAAAAAAATGGCAAGATTTTTGGGAGGAAAAAGGAGTATTTAAGGCAATAGACTTTGATTCTAAACCACCTTATTACGTTTTAGTAGAGTTTCCTTACCCAAGTGGAACTGGATTACACGTAGGACACGTAAGAAGTTACACCGCGCAAGACGCAATAGCTAGACTTAAAAGAATGCAAGGGTACAATGTGTTATTTCCGATGGGATGGGACGCCTTTGGCGCTCCCGCTGAACGTTATGCTATAAGAAACCATATCCATCCTAAAGAAGCAGTAAAAGAAAACGTTAAAACCTTTAAAGGACAAATGAAAAAATTAGGGTTCTCTTTTGATTGGAGTCGTGAATTTTCAACCACGGATCCAGACTATTACAAATGGACTCAATGGCAATTTTTACAATTTTATAAACAAGGGATGGCCTATAAAGACACCATTCCAGTTAATTGGTGCCCTGTTTGTAAAAGTGTTTTATCAAATGAAGACGCGGCTGGTGGGGTCTGTGAACAATGCGGAGCGAGAGTCGAGCAAAAAGAAAAAAGTCAATGGATGCTTCGCATGAGCGATTACGCTGAAGACTTACTTAAAGGTTTAGACGACACCCATTTTGCTGAGAAAGTCAAATTAGGGCAAATCAATTGGATTGGAAAAAGTTCAGGTGTTGAATTAGACATAGAAATCGTTGGTGGGGGAAAATTTTCTATTTTTACCACTTGTATTGAAACCATTTATGGTATCACTTTCTTCGTTATTGCACCTGATGGGAAATTAATCAAAGAATTAATGCCTCGAGTATTAAATAAAGAAGAAGTAAAAGCCTATATTGCTGAAACCACTAAAAAATCAAATATGGACCGTACTGAACTCAATAAAGGCAAAACAGGCTGTTTAGTAGAAGGAATAAAAGCCATCCATCCTTTAACAGGAAAAGAAGTACCTATCTATTTAGGAGACTTTGTTTTAGGAGACTATGGCACTGGAGCTGTTATGGCAGTCCCTTCTCATGACGAAAGAGATTTCGAATACGCAAAAGCCCATAATATTGAAATGATTCAAGTTATAGATGGTCAAGATACTAAAGATCACGCTTTTGAAAAGAAAGAGTACATGGCTAAAGAATGTTACTTAATAAACTCAGAAGAATTTACAGGCATGACTGTTTTAGAAGCCAAAGAAAAAATTACTGAAAAATTAGTGAATGAAGGAATCGCTCGCACCGTAAACAATTACAAAATGCGTGATTGGATTTTCTCAAGACAAAGATTTTGGGGCGAACCCATTCCAATGATTAACTGTTCTAAATGCGGTTGGGTACCAATGGATGAAAAAGACTTACCCTTATTACTTCCTGATGTTGCGGAATACGAGCCAACAGAAGATGGAGAATCGCCACTTGCTAAAATTACTGAGTGGGTCAATTGCAAATGTCCTAAATGTAGTGGAGACGCGAAAAGAGAAACCGATACCATGCCAAACTGGGCGGGGTCAAGTTGGTATTTTTTAAGATACATGGATGCCCATAATGAGAATGAATTCGTTAATATGGATAAAATGAAATATTGGGGTGGCGTGAATTGGTACAATGGTGGAATGGAACACACCGCAAGACACTTACTCTATGCGAGATTTTGGGTTCAAATGCTTCATAATTTTGGTTTAGCTCCAAAAAGTGAAATGATTGATATTCGTGTCTCTCATGGCATGATTTTAGGAGACAACAATGAAAAAATGAGTAAATCCAAAGGAAACGTCATTAATCCAGATGATATTGTCAGAGAATATGGAGCAGACACATTAAGAGTCTATGAAATGTTTATTGGTGATTACCAACAAGATGCATCTTGGAGTACCGATTCCTTAAAAGGATGCAAACGTTTTATTGAACGTATTCAAAAAATAGGCGACAAACTAAACGACCAAAATGGCTATACAAATGAAGTTTTAGCCCATAAAACCATAAAAAAAGTATCAAATGATTTAGTAAGCTTAAAATACAACACAGCGGTCTCTTCATTAATGATTTTACTAAATGAATACGAAGATTTTGAAAACGGAATCACCCGTGACGATTATCGATTACTATTAATTTTGCTCAATCCCATTGCCCCTCATATAACCGAAGAACTAAACGAACAATACCATTTAGGAGAGCCTTTATGTACATCAACATGGCCAGAATACGATGAAAATAAAATCATAGAAGATAATATAACAATAGCCGTTCAAGTAAATGGCAAACTAAGAGCCACAATTGAAACTGAAAAGGACGAAGCAGAAGAGCAAGTAAAAGAAAAAGCCTTAAACGAAGAAAACGTTAAGAAAAACATTGAAAATTTAAAAGTAGTAAAAATAATTGTTGTTCCAAATCGTATCGTAAATATCGTTGCTAAATAAAAAGAATGGTAAAAATCCATTTTTTTTAATTTGTAAAAAAGCATCCTATAAAGGATTGTTGACTCTAAATTACAAAAGTTATCAAAGAAATGAAAATAAACTTAATCGTTTAAAAAGAAGAAAGAGGAGCTTGTAAAAAAGTAGGCTTTCAAATAGGTTTTTAAATAAATAAAAAAATTTTTATGAAAAGATGAAATTCGACAAAAAATGAACTTCTTTTCTTTTAAGATAACCACCTTGAAAGGAGAAAAAAAGATAACAAACAAATGTTTGATAAATTGATTGACAAACCATTTGTTCTATAATAAAATGAATACAGAAACAGAATAGGAGAAAAAAATGAAAACAACAAAAGATGTAAAAGACAAAGATAAAGCTTTGGAACAAGTTTTAGCCGATATAGAAAAACAATTTGGTAAAGGAGCCATAATGAAGCTTGGAGAAGATTCACACATGGAAATCGATGTGACAAGTAGTGGTTCTTTAACATTAGACGTGGCTTTAGGAGTGGGAGGATTTCCAAAAGGAAGAATCGTTGAAATCTATGGACCAGAATCATCTGGTAAAACAACTTTTGCCCTTCAAGCTATTGCGGAAGTTCAGAAGAATGGAGGGAGAGCAGCCTTTATTGATGCTGAACATGCTCTTGACCCTGTTTACGCTAAAAATTTAGGGGTAAATCTAAATGAACTTTTATTATCTCAGCCTGATACGGGAGAACAAGCTTTAGAAATATGTGAAGCTTTAGTAAGAAGTGAAGCAGTAAATATAATCGTGATTGATTCAGTTGCTGCCTTAGTCCCTCAAGCCGAAATTGATGGTGAAATGGGCGACAGTCATGTTGGACTTCAAGCAAGACTCATGAGTCAAGCTTTAAGAAAATTATCGGGAACCATTAATAAAACGAAAACCACAGCTATTTTTATTAATCAGTTAAGAGAAAAAGTAGGAGTCATGTTTGGAAATCCTGAAACCACTCCTGGAGGTAGAGCTCTTAAATTTTACTCTACCATTCGTTTGGATGTTCGTCGTGGGGAACAAATTAAAAATGGGGATCAAGTATTTGGAAACAAAACAACCGTTAAAGTTGTTAAAAATAAAGTAGCCCCACCTTTTAAAACCGCCGTTGTAGACATTATGTATGGTGAAGGAGTGAGTCGTGAAGGAGAAATTATTGACTTAGCCAGTGATTTAAATATCGTAGAAAAAAGTGGAGCATGGTATGCTTATAAAGGAGAAAAAATAGGTCAAGGAAAAGAAAACGTAAAAAATTTATTAAAAGAAAACAAAGCACTTCGTGAAGAAATAGAACAAAAAGTTCGCGAACACTATGGTTTTACCAAAAACACAGATAAAACAGAAAATAAGGAAGAGTAATCTTCTTTTTTTATAAAGAAGGACAAAGAGTTGACAAATTCAATTAATATGATGAAATAAATTTCATTTGTAAAATGAAAAGGGAAAGTTTTTATGTATACAGGTTTAAAAAAATTAAAAAATGTAACATCAAGAGAATTTACATCTATAAGAGGAATGAATAATAGAAAAAAAATAAATAAAGAAAAGATTTTGATTTAACCGCTGATGTAGTTAATCAATAAATCAAAGTTCTTGTGTTCATTTAAAACGCATCATTAAAAAAACTCTTTTTTGATAATGAAAATTATGTATTGCTAAAACACGTTAAAAATTTTATAATTAAACTATAGATATTTAAAAAAATTATATCTTAAAATAATGGAGGAAGAAAAATGAACATAAATATAATAACCATTATTTTAGCTTTAATTATTGGAATTATTATTGGGGCAATTGTGATTATTGTTATTGAATACATACGAGTAAACAATGCAACTAAAAAAGCCGAAAAACTATTACAAGATGCCAAAAAAGAGGCAGACAAGCATAAAAGAGACGTTTTATTAGAAATAAAAGAGGAATCCTTTAAACTAAAAAGTGAAGCTGAAAAAGAAATAAAACAAAAAAAAGAAGAAATAAAAGATTCAGAATCAAGATTAATGCAAAGAGAGAACAACCTAGATAAAAGAGATGAAATGTTACAAAAAAGAGATGCCATGCTTGATGAAAGAGATAATAATTTATTAACAAAACAAAAAGAATTACAAGAAAAAGAAGCTAAAATGGAGGACATGCTTAAAGAAGAAATTAAAAAATTAGAAAGTATTTCTAAAATAACCAAAGACAAAGCCAAAGACTTAATTATGAAAAGAGTCGAAAATGAAATGGCTTTAGAAATGACCAATTACATTAAAGAAAAAGAAAGAGAAGCCAAATTAATTGCTAACGATAAAGCGAAAGATTTAATTGTTTCGAGTATGCAACGCTATTCGGAAGATGTAGCAAGTGAACAAACAGTAAGCACGATTAACTTACCAAATGATGAAATGAAAGGGCGCTTAATTGGTAGAGAAGGAAGAAACATTCGAACCATTGAATCGGTAACAGGCGTAGACTTAATCATTGATGATACGCCAGAAACAATTGTTATTTCTTCTTTTGATCCACTAAGAAGAGAAATAGCTAGAGTAACCATAGAAACGTTAATTAAAGATGGAAGAATTCATCCCTCTCGAATTGAAGAAATTTATGATAAAGTCGAAAAAGACATGAAGAACAAAATAACAGAGATTGGAACCAATGCTTTATTTGAATTAGGAATCACTAATGTGGAACCAGACTTAGTGCATTTAATTGGTAAACTAAACTTTAGAACCAGTTATGGTCAAAATGCCTTAAAACATTCCATTGAAGTTGCAAATTTAGCGGGATTAATGGCTAGTGAAATCGGAGAGAATATTAGTTTAGCCAAAAGAGCAGGTCTTTTGCATGATATTGGAAAAGCGATTGATTATGAAGTTGAAGGCTCTCACATAGAAATTGGGATGGATATTGCTAAAAAATTTCATGAAAATGAAATCGTTATGAATGCCATTGCATCTCATCATGGTGATGAAGCACAAACCAGTATTATTTCTGTTTTAATTCAAGTAGCGGACACCTTATCCGCCGCACGACCAGGAGCTAGAAACGATTCTCTTGAAAATTACATTAAAAGATTAGAACAACTAGAAGAAATTGGTTCTTCATTTGAAGGGGTAGAAAAAGCCTATGCTATGCAAGCAGGTAGAGAAATACGTGTTATGGTTAAACCAGAAGAAGTCGATGATTCAACCAGTATTAAAATGGCTAGAGATATAAAAGCCAAAATTGAATCAGAAATGCAATACCCTGGAACCATCAAAATAACCGTTATTCGTGAAACTAGAGCACAAGAAGAAGCGAAATAGCTTCTTTTTTCTCTAATAAGAAGGAGCAGTTTATGAAAAAAATGATTCTATTTATTGGACCTAGCAGTTCTGGAAAAGACACTTTTTTAGCAAAAGCACTTAAAATTTATGATATAGAACCTATTGTATTATTAACAACAAGACCACCTCGTATAGGAGAGCAAAATGGATGTGAATATTACTTTATCACTCAAGAAGAAATGAATGACTTAGAAAAAAAGCAACTTTTAATTGAAAGACGAGATTATAATACCATACAAGGAATATGTAGTTATGCAACCAGTGCTGAAAAAATTAATTTAGAAAAATATAATTATTTAACACCAAATACTTGGGTGGGCTATCAAAAAATTTTGAACTATTTTGAGCCCAAATTGATTGTTCCAGTTTATTTTGAATTAGAAGCGGGTGTTCGTTTAGAAAGAGCATTAGAACGTGAAAGAAAAAAAGACCAAAACTATTTAGAAATGTGTCGACGTTTTTTAGCGGATCAAAAAGATTTTACTAAAGAAATGCTTAATACGTACAAACCCTATATCATCGATAATAATGGAACCGTAGAAGAAACGATGAAACAATTAGATGAATTATTTGTGAACAAGTTGGAAATAGTAAGGAAACGGTAAAATATGAAAATTGACTATGAAAGGACTAAAAAAGAACAAAAAAGATTACTTAATTTAGCATTAGGCATGAAATCTGAAAAAATGCTTTTAAAACAAATAGGTTTTAAAAGGCCTAAAACGTTTTTTAACCTTTGTTTAAGAAATTATTTCGTTGGATTAACCCTTTTCAGCTTAGGTTTATTCATTGATTTTTTCTTTTTAGAAGATTTAACAGATGGACTCATTGGAATACTGATGTTCATTCTATTTCTAAATACGTTTTATTTAATCAAAGGCACAATCAAAATAATCCTTTCTAAAAAAATACCTTTACAAGGACAAATAGAAGTAAACGAGAAAGAAATCATCGAAACATCAAACAAAAGAGAAAAGCGTTTGGCATGGAATGAAATCACCGCCATTTTTAAAGTAGAAGAAAATTTATTTATTTTTGGTAAAAAGAGTAAAATCTTTTGTTTAAAAAGAACCGACGAATTAGAAAATAAAATCGAAGAAAATCACCCAATTATGAATAAAAAAAGATATAAAAACCTATTTTTAAAACTATTCATGAATGGTGTGGTTTATGTCATACCATCTATTATGATTATATTAAGTGCTTTTGCCTTTGCTTTTTATAATTCTTACCAGTTAGAAAAAGAGCTTTACCAAGTAATAGTAAACGAAGAAATTGATGAAACCTTGCATACTTATGGAAAATATCAAGTTATAGAAAAAGAATTAAAAAACTTATATAACGACTACTATAGGTTAAGAGACAATTATGAAAAAAATTCAGCAACTGGACTTTTTTCAAACTTGACCGCTGAATACTTACGAAATAATAAAAAAGAATTAATTCAGTTAAAAAATAAACTTCCCAAATACATTGAAATTTCAGAAAGACAAATTGAAAAAATTTATAATTTACTCAGTAGTAAAGAAGAATTAAAACGAATAGAAAAATATAATGTTGAGGAAGTTTTTATAAATATTTATAGTAGTTACGCTTTGTTTGATGAATCCGCTTATAAAAATTATTGGTATAATGAAATGGAGCAAAATCAAATAAAAATGAGTTATTTAGATGAAATGCTAGCCATTTTAACCAAAAAAGAAAATTGTTGGGAAATACAAGAAAACAAATTATATTTTTGCACAGAAGAAGATACGGTGTTATACAATCATTATTACGATTTAATCTCCAAAAATGAAAAAATAAACACTAAAGTGACGATGTAAAAAATTATGGTTCTATTTTACTCAGTAAAATGGAGCTTTTTTATTAAATAAAAAAATCTAACTACAAAACTTGCGTTAGATTAATTTTCTTTTACTTCCATGATAACGGGGATGATAATAGGGTGTCGACCTGTAAGTTCACTAATATAAGGGTGAAGTTCTAAAATAATTTGATTCTTTAAATCCGTATAGTTATAATTACCTTTATCTAATGTACTATTAACGATATAAGTTACTTTTCGTTCAATATGATTAATTAAATCACTATTTTCGTTCACCATAACAAACCCTCTAGTTGTTACATTAGGTTTAATTAACAATTTTTTAGTAAAAGGATTAATATTTAATATGGTAAGTAAAATACCATCATTACTCATCAACTTACGATCTTTAATAACAATACTTCCAATATCTCCAATTCGAGAGCCATCCACATAAACGTCTCCAGCTTGAATATCTTCTCCACGATGAACACCATTTTGATCCATGATGAGCGTATTTCCATTCTTCATAATAAAAATATTTTCTTTAGGAATCCCACATAACTCTCCCAATTCAGCGTGTTTTTTTAACATACGATATTCCCCATGACAAGGCATGAAATACTCTGGTTTAATTAAGCGAAGCATTAATTTTTGTTCTTCTTGTTTACCATGTCCAGAAGCATGAATATCACTAAATTCACTATTTGTAAAAACATGAACGCCTTTTAAATATAATTTATTAATCACTTTATTAACACTATCCGCATTTCCAGGAATAGGGTTAGATGAGAAAACAACTAAATCATCTGGAACAAGAGTTATTTGTTTATGCGTTCCATTTGCAATTCGCGATAAAGCAGCCAAAGGTTCTCCTTGAGAGCCAGTACACAAAATACAAATTTCATTTTTCTTTAAAGATTTTGTATCATTAAAATCAACAAAAATCGATTTATCTTTAATAAGACCATTATTTAAAGCAAGCTCAACAATCGTTTTCATACTTCTTCCATCAACAACGATTCGTCGATTGTGTTTTTTACAAGTTTCAGCAATATGCTTAATACGATAAATATTAGAAGCAAACGTTGCAATAATAATTCGAGCAGGGTGTTTGTTAATAATATTTTCTAAAGCCTCATCAACAACGTTTTCACTGGTTGAAAATCCAGGAGATAAAGCATTAGTACTATCACTCATTAAAAGTTTGACCCCTTTTTCGCTGATGCGAGCCATTTTATGTAAATCAGGAGCTGGACCAATAGGAGTTAAATCGAATTTAAAATCACCTGTTTCAAAAATGATGCCATTAGGGGTATGAATCGCTAAGGCATAAGAATCAGGAATAGAGTGAGTTGTATTCACAAACTCAAGGGTAAAATAGCGAGTTTTAATAACAGAATCGCCATTTACCGCTTCCATTTCTTGATATTTAATGTTTTGATCCACTAATTTTTTATTAATCAAATCCAGTGCAATTTTGGCTGCATAGATTTTTGGAATGCGAACACTTTGTAAGAGGTAAGGAATGCCTCCAATATGATCTTCATGTCCATGTGTAATGACTAACCCCACAATTTTATCTTCATTTTGTTTTAAATAAGTCACATCTTGAATGACCGCATCTACCCCTAATAAATCATCAGTTGGAAACATCACACCTGCATCCACAATTAGAATTTCATTTTTATGTGAAACCACATACATATTTTTACCCACTTCGCCTAAACCACCTAAAGCAACAATAGACGTACTGGTGCCATCTTTTTTTATCATAAATCTACATTCCTCTCTAAAGTACAGCTTTATTTCATCCAAAACAAAAAATAAAATCAAAAAATACATTTAAATATAAAAAATTTTAGATAAAATAAAGTTCTTTTTCATTAAACATTATAATCGTTTTTATCCTTTTTGTCTACGTTTTTCTAAAAAAGACTGTCAAAAAGAGAAAGAGAAAGTCAAAAAAAATCCTGATTCAAAAAATACATGTTATAATAAAAAGGGTGAGAAACATGAATCAAAAAAAAGGGTTTACATTGGTAGAATTATTAGCAGTAATAGTCATTTTAGCTATCATCATTTCTATAGCAAGTAGTAGTGTCTATCGATTAGTCAATCGAGCAAAGGAAGACACCGCCAGTGAAATGCGAAATTCCTTAAAGGAAGCAGCATTAAATTATGTAATGGGTAACATTCATTTAGAAAAATGCCCACCTGTCAATTCAGATAAAAACTACACGGAAGCTGAAATTGAAGCTTTACCTACTTCTTGTAAAAAAGTTCTAACGGCTCAAACTTTAATAGAAAGTTCAGATTTTGAAGATCCAAGAGGATTCTGTTATCGTAAAGATGCAGATAATGCTCAAGTAATTGTTTACCGTTTTAATGGAACCGATGGAAACAGCGAATATAAGGCTTTTGTAAATGAAAAATATTGTAAAAATTAAGGAGGTTTAAAATGGGTTTATTTGATAAATTAAAACAAATCGTTCAAAATAAAAACAAGAACGAAAACAATAAAGAAACAGAAGAAAGTTATGACAAAGGATTAAAAAAAACAAGAGAAGAATTTGTATCGAAATTAAGCTTATTAGGAATAAAATACACACGAGTAAGTGAAGAATATTACGAAGAATTAGAAGATTTATTAATATCTGCTGATATTGGAGTTAATACGGTATTCAAATTTATGGATAAATTAAGAAGTCGTGTTAAATCGGAAAAGATAGAGGACACAAAAGAATTAATGGAAGTCATTGTCGATGAACTTTTTATTATTTACGTAAATAATGAATCATTAAATACAAGTATAAAGTTAAATAACGATAGACCAACTGTAATCTTAATGGTTGGAGTAAATGGGGTAGGAAAAACAACTACAATTGCCAAGCTTGCTTATAAATACAAACAATTAGGAAAGAAAGTAGGAATGATAGCTGGTGATACATTCCGAGCTGGTGCTGTGGAACAATTAGAAATATGGGCAAAAAAAACAGATTCATTCTTTTATGGAAAAGAGAATAGCGATCCAGCTGGTGTAATTTACGATGGGCTAAATGAAGCCTTAAAAGAAAAGTGTGATATAATCTTTATTGATACCGCTGGAAGATTACAAAACAAAGTAAACTTAATGAAAGAATTAGAAAAAATGAACAAAGTCATTGCCAAAATCGTACCCAATGCCCCTCATGAGACATTATTAGTCATCGATGCTGCAACAGGTCAAAATGGGATAATGCAAGCGAAAGCTTTTAAGGAAATTACTCAGGTAACAGGGATTGTATTAACTAAATTAGATGGAACCGCTAAAGGAGGCATTGTACTAGCCATTAAAGAAGAAGTAGACCTTCCTGTAAAATTTATTGGTTTAGGTGAAAAAATGACCGATCTTCAGACCTTTGATATAGAAGAATACATTTATGGTTTATTTAAAGGTATGATGGATGAATAGAGAAGAAGAATGTATTTACTTTAATAATTTATTTGACCTTTATGGTGAACTTTTAACAGAAAGAGAACAAGAAGTCTTTAATTTTTATTATAAAGAAGATTTATCCTTAGGAGAAATTGCTATAAATAGTCAAGTAAGTAAGAGTGCGATTGGTAAAACGATAAAAATCATAAATCAAAAATTAGAAACTTATGAAGAAAAATTAAAAATATTAAACAAAAAAGAAAAAATAGAAAAACTTTTAATAAATAGCGAAAACTATGAAAAAGTACTAAAAATTTTAAACGATTAATTGTTTAATTTAAATTTATAAACATTTTAAGAAAATATATTGATATTATAAAAGAAAAAAGATATAATAAAAACAGACTAAGGGTGGGAAGTAGCAATCGCCGCGGTAGCAGCATTCTTCTATGCATTTGTCTGGCCAAGTATTAAAAATAATATAAAGGCAAGTACATATTGTGCAACAGCTGTATGTTACAATGGAACGTCTGATTGTCATTATCTAGATGATGAGAATAAAGATCAAACGGTAGACTGTACCAGCTATTACGAAAAAGTAATAAAAGAAGAAGGTAAATAAGCGACCGCGGCGGATTTGCTACGAACCCTACTCAAAAAGAGGAGGAAATTTAAAAAATGAAAGAAGCGACTGGAGAATTAAACATGACTGTTGTAACAGTAGTAGCAATCGCCGCGGTAGCAGCATTCTTCTATGCATTTGTCTGGCCAAGTATTAAAGTAAATATTTTGAATAGTACAAAATGTTCTAATGCATATAACTGTAAATGTACAGGGAAAACTTGTAAGTGCACTTATTTAGATGATGCCCAAAAAGAGACCGAAGTAACTTGTCCAAATAATGCGGATATGGAAAATAAATAATTTATAAAGGAGTAGAATATGAAAGAGGCCACAGGAGAGGTAAATATGACAGTAGTAATTGTTATAGCGGTAGCAACCCTATCGGTCTTTTTCTTTGCTGTTTTATGGCCAAGCATTAAAAATACATTTATAGCAAATAACAAATGCAGTGATGCAATTTGTAATCCAGAAACATTAGAAGATGGGCTAGTAACCTGCCAATATTATAAAAAAGGACAGACAGATGGAACAACGTTTAAATGTGTTTGGAAAGGTTAACTGAGGTGAGAAGATGAGAGAGGCAATTGGTGGAACAGCCATTTTCCAAATAGTCATATTTTTTATTCTTTTATTCACAGGCTTTATTTGTTTATCAATTAATCATTCTAAAGCATTTAACATTAAAAATATGATAATTAATAGCATTGAAAGAGCAGAGAAAATAAATTTATCGGATCCAGAAAACGATGATGCAATAAAAGAAATTGTAAATTATCTTAAAAAAAATTCTTATCGATCAACGGGAAATTGTCTTGACGATTACATTGGAATAAATCGTGAAGGAAAAAGAGATTCAAGAAATTCTGCTTTTTGTATAAAAGAGGAAAATGTTGCTAAAAATTCTACTGAATTTCCTGAAATGAATTACTATCGAGTACAAGTTTTTTACCAATTAGATTTACCTATTTTTAAAAGTCTATTTGAGTTTAAAGTTTCAGGGGATACAAAAATAATGTATAGAACTGTACATTTGAATAAAGAAGGCCCAACCTTGTGGGTAGAGAGGTGAAGCCATGAGAGAAGCAATTGGAGGAACTTGGTTAACGCAGATTATAATTATTTTTATGTTAATATTTGTTGCTTTTTTAGCATTAACATTAAATTATACTAAAGCCTTTAAAATGAAAAATGATATATTAACCATTATTGAAGAAAGAGAAGGAATAACCGTTAATAAAGATGGGAAATTAAATGGAAGCATCGGCTTAATTAATAATTACTTAGAAAAAAATGGTTATAGCTTATTAAGAGCTTGCCCTGAAGGCTCTTATGGTGTAAGTAATTTACATAGTGAAGCATTAAATTACATTGATAAAGGACACAATGCCAAAAGATATTATTATTGTATAGCAAAATATAGTGCTCCTTCCACAAACTATAAAGGTAAAGTATATTATCAAGTGATGATTTCTCTTAAATTTAACTTGCCAATTTTAGGAGATTTGTTTACTTTTGAAGTGTCAGGAAATACAGAAGATATAGTTTTACCAGCAGACACTCTTAAAACAAAATAAAAAAGGAGAAAAGGAAAAAATGAATGTTATCGTGTCAAATAAATATCAATCTTTATTAGCTACATTAGATATTGATATTATAAAAAGTATAAATGGAGAATTTGAGGTTGCAGATTTAGTAAATCAGTTTACAAATTTTTATTATAATAAAATGGTATTAGATATTACAGCTTTAAAAAATTATCAAGATATTTCTACTATTCAAAATTTATCTGTAAGTATGGATGTAAGTAATATCATCATTTTATTAGACGATTCTGAAACCGTTAATTCGCCCAAATATTTATCCAGTCTGATTTCAATGGGAATTTATAATTTTTCAAGAAACATTGATGCGATAAAATTTTTAATTAATAATCCCAATACATATAAAGATGTAGCTCAATACCATCAATTAAATAACATGACAGTAGCATCAAATGAAGGTGGCGACTACGAAAAATTAGGATTAAGAGTCATTGGAATAAAAAATGTGACCGATCATGCGGGCTCTACCACTTTAACGTATTTAATGAAAAAACATTTAGAACAAAAATACAATGTATTAGCTGTTGAAGTGGATGAACACGATTTTATTTATTTAAATGATAAAACACTTAAAACCACTTCTAGCTTAGATTTACCAGCATTTATCGCCACTAATAGTGAAGCCGATGTGATCTTAGTGGATTTAAATGATCGCGGAAGCGTAAGCAGTTGTACAGAAGTATTATATTTAATTGAACCTGGCTTAATTAAATTAAATAAGTTAATTCGAAAAGACAAAAAAACATTTGAAAAATTAAAAGATAAAAAAATTGTTTTAAATCGAAGCATTTTAAATGGACGAGATGTGAAAGATTTTGAATACGAATCAAAAAGCCATATTTTTTTCAATATGCCTTATTTAGATGACAAATTAAACCATCATAATGAAATTGAACACTTATTAATAAAATTGGGATTTTCACGTTTTGAAGAAGAAACCAGTGATGGAAAAAGTGGAGGGTTATTTAGCATTTTTAAATAAAATAAAAAATTGACAATATTTTACATGTTAAACATTGACAAAAAAAAGAAAAAAGGATAGAATAATATTATGAACGAGGAGGGACTATTATGAATATAACCGATTTAATATCATTAGCCGTTACAGTGGGAAAAGCCGAAGATGGTTTTTGTGCAAATACTGCAAACGTTTGGCAAATCATTGGATACGTTATGTTAGTTTTTAGAATTGCTATTCCTATTTTATTAATTATTTATGGAGCATTAGATTTAGGAAAAGCAGTTATAGCAAGTAAAGACGATGAAATTAAAAAAGCAACCAAAGGTTTAACCATGCGTGCTATTGCTGCTGTAGTGATTTTTCTACTACCAACTATTGTAACATTTATTTTTGGCATAGTTACAGGTTTTAGTGAAGCTGCCTCAGAGGATTATGAAATTTGTAGATCATGTATTACAAATCCGAATGGAACCGCATGTGATGGTAGAGCGCAAGCCCTTTGGGGAAAAGAAAAAGATGAAGGATGATTAAGCAATTAAATTGCTTTTTTTTTGTCCTTATGATATGATAAACATAGGTGATTTTTGTGCAAAATTTAATAGAGAAAATTAAGAATTTTTATACAAATAATAAACAAAAAGTACATCTGTTTGGAAGTTTAGTCTTTGTAATGCTAATAATCATTATAGCGATTGCAGTGACCGTAAACATAAACGGAACAAAATGGAGTTATGAAAAATTAGAAGAAAAAATGGAAAGCGCCACAAGAGCTTATTTATCAGAACATCCCGATAAAAATCCTAGTAGTACCAATCCAACAGTCATTATAGAAGACAATACATTAATCGAAGGAGACTATTTAAAAGAATTAAAGAAATATGTAAAAGACGAGTCTTGTACTGGAAAAGTCATGGTGGACTATGAAAATGCTTCTTATAAATATCAAACATATCTAACCTGTAAAAATTATAAAACAGAAAAAATGTTAGATATTTTAAAAAAGAACAATGTCCTTTCTCAAACAGGAGATGGGTTGTATGAAATGAATAATGAATGGGTTTATCGAGGTGAAGATCCAAACAATTATGTTTTACTTAATGATGAACTATGGCGTATTGTAAAAATAGATAAAGACAATAAAATTAAAATTATTTTGACTAACACAGAAGATAAAAACAGTATTTATGCCACTTGGGACGATCGCTATAATACTGAAAAAAATTCTTCTTATGGTATAAATAATTTTGCTTTAAGTCGTGCTTTCGTTAATCTTCAAAGTATATACAAAAATAAATACAAAGAATTTCAAGAACTATTTACAAAGTACGATTTATGTTATGGCAAAAGAAGTGAAGACAGTGTATTTAAAGATGGATCATTAGAATGTAATGAAGTCTTAAGAGAACAAAATATAGGGTTGCTTCCACTTTATGATTATATGAATGCAAGCTTAGATGCTTTATGTCAAACCCCAAATAATAAAGAATGTCAAAATTATAATTATTTAGTGAATGATGAAAGTTGGTGGACTATGACTGCCAATCAAAAATCAACCTATCATGTTTTTCGTATTTATTCTAGTGGTAAAATCGAAAGTGAGTATGCCTCAAGTAAAAAATATTTAAGATACGTTCTAGCATTAAATCCCGATGTGTTATATAAAAGTGGAACAGGAACTAAAAATGATCCCTATAAAGTTAGATAAAGGAGAGAAGAAAAAATGTTTAGTGTAGAGACTATTGCAAATTATGTAAATAATTATCGAATCGAAAATGGTGAGGTTTATCAGATTATAAACAATACTCGCCGCCAAATATTTGATGAAAAGTTAATTTTAGAATTTAAAGTCGCACGAATGATTTATAATGAAGTTTTGCTTCAATTTCGAGCAGAAAACAATGAAAATGAAGACGAATTTGAAAAAGCCATAGGTGAATTAGCCAATAGAATTAATGAAATGACTTATGCTAATCCCAAAGGCGACAATATCATAAGCAATCTATTATCCAAGCCACATTTAAGTAAAATTTTAACTTTAAATGCAAACACTAAAGAAGAAGCGATAAAAGAAATTGAAAAGCAAAATTTAAGTGAATCTTTATTTTTTTCATCAAAATACGATAACACCTTATCTTTATTAAAATTAAAATTTAGAGAAAGCAATTTAGATATTTATGGATTAGACGTAAAGTTAGAAAAAAGAGAAGAGAATAAGTGGGAGCTAATTATTGACTACAAACTGTTGGAATATTTGGATATTGCTGAAACAGATACACTAGAGAATGCGGCAGAAACAGTAAGAAAAGTAGAAAATCTTTTAGAAGAAGCTCGTAAAAATGGAAATCCAGCAGAAATTGTCTACTATGAAGAAAGACGAGAGGTTCTAAGGAAAAAACAAGCGAATTTAATACTTGATTTTTTCGATGTTAAGTTTAAGCAAGAAGAATTAGAAAATCAAGAAAATGAAGGCATTCAAAAAGATCTTGCTGATATAGAAGAATTTTTACAAAGCGAAGAGGCGCAAAATATAGAAGAAGTAAAAAGAAAAATAGACTACTATAGAAAAAAATTGTCTAATGTTCAAAATGCTAATGACGCCACAGCCTACATAGAGAGAATTAATAAATTAGAAGGATGCCTTACTGAATTAGAAAAGAAAGAAAATGAAGACATTCAAAAAGACCTTGCTGATATAGAAGAATTTTTACAAAGCGAAGAGGCGCAAAATATAGAAGAAGTTAAAGCAAAAATAAAATATTATGAAGAAAAGTCTAATGCTAAAAATGCTAGTAAAACCAGCGCCTATATAGGTAAAATTAACCAATTAATTAAACACCTTGCAGAATTAGAAAAGAAAGAAAATGAAGACATCCCAGAAAATCTTGCTGAAAGAATAAATGAGGTGACACAAAATACACTTGATGTTGAGAGTTTATATGAAAATGAAGAAACATTAATACAAGGAATATTTACTGTTTCGGAATTTTATGACTATTTAAATCAATATACATATAGAGACGGAGAAGTCTATAAAAGAACTAATAGCGAAAGAGTTGAAGATGAAGAAATAATTTTAAAAATGAAAGCTATTTTTTTAGTCGATGCTTTAGCTCGAAAAGAAATTAAAGAAAAACTAAATGGATTGGATCCTGTTACTATTCCTGAAAAAGCAATTAATCACTATCTACGTATTTTTTCAGAAGAGGTAAATAATAGTGAGATTAATTCAATGATTAACAATATTTTACGATCAGGTGGAAATTATAAATACACAACGGAAATAGTTAGAGAAAATGAAACAATCGAAGAAGACATTAAACATCAAAATAAATTAGGTTTAAAATCAGTTTTAGCATTATTTATTGATCCTATATTGCCTTGCACAGAAGCGATAATTGCGTTGTTAGAAAGAAAAAAAGGGAATATAATAGAAGGGTTTAATACTTTATTTAAAGATTTAGGCGAAGGAAAAATTGAATTAACGGTTAATTATTTTAAAAAAAGAAAGAATAAAAAAATTGAGTCACAGCCTGAATTAGATATTATGACTGTTCCAGAAGTTCGCTATTATTGTGAGTATTTTACGATAAAAGGCAACAAAATATTGGATATCAATGAAAAAGAAATCGTCGATGAAGCGTTTTGTACTAATGTAAGAGTTGCCCATTTAATTTCTAGCTTTGCCAATTCAGATGCAGATGAAGAAATATTACAAAGTATAATTCAATTTTCAATGTATGGTAACAGTGAGATAGCTCAATTTTTAATGAAGCTTGTTCATTCAGTTAATAATCAAGAAGAATGGCAACATTGTGAAATTTCTAATCCAAGCAATAAGATAGCAACACTAATGGCTTCAGAAAATATCAATGCCCTTCTTGCAAAATTATTTAAGCAAACAGGTAAGGATTTAAAAGAATTTAACTACACGGTAAAAATAGAAAACGAAACAGCAAAGATGGTCTTTGACTATCAAATCGTTGATCCAAATAAAAAAGATGTAGAAAATCCAATCCAACAAAAATTTTATACACCTGAAGCAATAATAGAATACGCAAAAACCTATGAATATAAGAAAAAAGAAGGAAAGCTTTATACCAGAGATACGAAAGAACTGATAACTAATGAAGAAGAAATTGTACGTGCATTAGCAGCAAAATTCGTCTATAATATTATTCTAAGTTATAGAGATAACGGTTATTATCAATCTCAATCTGTTGATAAAAAGATAGAAATTGCTTATAACACAGTATTAAATAACTTTCTAATCAATGATATTATAAGCAAAGCTAAGGTCGGTCAAAATTTTGTTCAATATGAATTAAATAGAGAGGATGAAGAACTAGAATTTATTTTAGATAGTAGAAATCAACCTTATTTTGAATATTATATTAAAGATCAATTAAGAGCATTAGGTTACGATATGGATTCTTTTAGAATAAATACAGCCGAAACAGAAAACCAAAAGTACTTTTTAATCATTGATTACAATATAATTGATTTAGAACAAACAGAAGAAAAAATAGAAATATTAGAAGATCCATTGGAAGATCCAATAGAGGAAGCAGATTTTACAAACTATTCAAATTTTACACCAACTATAGCTATAAATATTTTAACTCAGTTTATTAATGGTGCTATAGAAGACACATATAAAGGAGGAACATTAAACGATAAAAAAGTACTGTTAAACCTAAAAATGACAGCAACAGGGAACATTGAGGAACAAATGACTCTTCAAATTAGACAAAAAGCGATAGATCTAATAAACTGTTTTCAAAAGCTATCGGAAAAAAGTGATGAGAGAGCTAGGGCATTACGAGAAAAGGAAGAAAAATATTTGGCTTTGTATGAAGAGGATTTATTAAAGTTTTATGACGAAAGTCAAAGGATTAATCTTTCTGATAATGAATTACTTTTATTGCCTATTAAGGAACAGACGGCTTTTTATAGCTTAAAAGAGAGTATAATAAAGGTTATGGAACAAAGTGGTTTTACATTTTCAGAAACTGAAAATGAGAATATAAATAAAAATAATAATAGTCAAGATAATACTATTAATTATAATAATTACGATACTCAGTATGACACTCCAAACTTAGAGGATTATGAAAGTATCGAAGATTTATTTTATAATATAACTATTGGAGATTTAATCGTTTATCAGAATAAAGTAAGCAATCTTTTTAATGAAAAAGCCCAAAAAAGTGACAAATTAAAAAAATCTTTAGATGAGATACAATATACTATAAACTCTATATTAAATAACTGTTCCTATTTTTATTATTTTGACAATGAAAGAGAACAAGATGTTTTATCTTGTAAAGAGATATATTTAGATGACATTTTGCATAACAATGGTACTTTTTATACAAAAAATAATATAAATGCTGATAAAGTAATTTATAATATTCAAATTTTATTAGAAGTATTAAAAGAAAAGGTGGATAGATGGCGAGATATTAATACGATTGAATCTTTTAATTTCTTTGAAAAACAAGATGAAAATGCTATGAGATTATAAAAAAATACAAATACAAGACCTTTTAAGTTCACACTAAATAAAAAGAATGATAGAATTTTATTTAGAAAGAATTTAATAGGTATTTTTTTTGATAAAAATAGATGATTTATGAAACAAAAAAAGTAAATTTTAGTTAAATAAGAAGAAAGAAAAAAGAAGTCCATAAAAAGCGACGTTTTTAAAGAGAAGAGAGATAAAAAAGTGGAGAATGAATTTTAGTCCATACGAAAAAAACAGAGTTGTAATTTTTTATAGGTACATAAAACTTTATTCTTTTTATTTTATAAATTTACTGTTATAATCCTGACTTTGACAGTTTTAGAAAAGTAAAATCTCTCAAACCTAGTGTTT
>CAOKAG010000020.1 GCA_948466395.1 uncultured Mycoplasmatota bacterium | reverse complement strand
CACTAATAGTATCTCCGACTTTATATTTATTCTTGGCACCATCAAGCAAGATAACGGCATTCGCCCAATTCTTATTTTCATAGTTGTACCACTCGGTGGTTGGATCAGCATAAGTCACACTTCCACCATTTCCAATTAAGATAGGAATCATTTCTTCCTCTTTTAATACTGGGTCACTTCCATTTAAATTGGGTTCATAATAACCACTTGTAAATTTTATACTACACGTTGTATCTTTATTTAACTGACTAATGATTGGTTCCCATTTTTCTTTATTCCATTTTTCTGTTTTTCCATCACACGTTAATTCTACTGTATAATTCCCTTGACTTGGTATTTCATCGACTGTCTTTCCATCAACAACAATACTTGTATACAAATAACTCTTTCCACTAAACACCACATCACATTTCATCTCTGGATCAAAAGTACTCACATTGGGTTGCCACTCTTCTTTATTCCAACTCGCACTTCCTTTATCACAAGTCATACTCGTTTCATAATTTCCTTGACTTGGAAACGCATTAACTTTTTCTCCATTGACATAAATCGTATAAATACTTTCAAAATTAATACTACACTTTGTTTTTCCCGTCATATTTCTTATATTAGGTCCCCACTCTTCATAATCCCATGTTCCTGTGGCATCATGGTCACAAGTGATACTGACTTTATAACCTTTTCGATCACTAGGAAGCGTTTCTACAGCTTGTCCATCCACTTGGATAGCAAGCATTAAATCATTCGCTACAAAGTTAGGCACTCTTCCTCTTATCACATTAAACTCTGCTTTTTCCGTATAAAATGCAAACGTTTTAAAAAGAGTAATGACTCCTACTACAAAAAGAATCCCTAACAACGAAAACAAAATCATTCGATTTCTTTTTTTATTCTTATCAAAACTTTCTAAATTCTTTTTCTTCCTTTTATAGTCTTCAAACATAAGTAAATCTTTCCTTTCAATTACTTCTGTATAACGTATTTATACATACCTTATTATTGATTCAATTATACATAACCTAAAATCATTTATCAATACAAATCCAGAACACTTTATTTGACTTAAACAATTCAATAATTATAAAAAAATTTAACATAAAGAATTTAAAAAAAATGTCAAAAAAAAAGATAAATAGATTATCTTTTTAATACAAGTTTTACAACTTCTTCATCATCATAAATTCCTTCACTACCTACATAGTTTCCAGATTCATTAAAAGAATAGTTATTATCAATTTGATATCCTGCTATTTCATAACCATTAGCCAAATATTCAATAACCTCTTGATTATCATAAGAAATTTTAAACATATTGCTTGTTTCATTTTCATAAGAAAGACCAATAGCACGAACTTTTCTTCCAATCTGATCATTAGATCCAAAATAAGATTTTTTTGAATTTTCTTCTTTTTCTAGATCTTCAAAAGAAGAATAAACATTTGCATTATCTATCGTATCAGCATAGTCACCAATAGGAATAAATGATTTTTCTTTTATATAAGATTTATCTTCTTCCTTTACAGCAACACCTGTTATAATCACTTCCCCTGGATAAGTAGCCATACTCTCTTGATTTTCTTTATTTTTAACTAAAGTTTTTTCTACTTCACTTGCTAATCGAGTCATTGCTTTAACATCAAAATTAGAATGCGTCACATTTTCTGTAGAGATAATTTCTTCTTTTTCTTCACTAAAAGTACTCGTTTCAACTACAGATTCCAAAGTAGACTCAATTTCTTCATTTTGAAATTCAGTAGCAATTTCAGATTCTGATTGTTTTTCATTAGAATGTTTATTTAACACTCCAGAAAAACTTGTAATCGCTAAAGTTGCTATTATTCCTCCTATAACGGTAACAAATTTCGTCATCTTTCTTTTTTTAATATAAGTATAAATTTCTTTTTGATTTTCATAGCTTTCAAATAATTCTTTTTCATAATCTTTTGCCTCTAATGTTGATGAGCCTTCTAATTTTTTTTGAATATGAGTTAAATAATTCATAACATCAATATCAGCAGTAAAAGGTAAAGTTATACTCGAATATTTACTTTTATTATAGTTATTAAACTTATCTATTAACTTATTATTATTTTTTAACCAATAATCAACATCCTCACTCGTTAATTCATCAACGTCTACTTTTGAGTATTTTTTACTATTTAAATAAATCGCATAAGACAAGTTTTTAGCTACATAATTATTTAACTGTTCCCCTATAAAATCTCTAATCAATCTTTTTGATTTCATTTTAGAATTATTTTTAAAATTTTTTCCTTTTGCTTTATGACGACTACATGAATTATTTTTAGATTTTTCCTTCTTCTTATTATTAATCTTTTGAATATTAACTCCATACTTCTCAGCGTACTCTTTTATTTTTTTGCCCTTAATTAATGATTTAAATTCATCATAAACTCTAACTAATTCAATATATTTTTTACGATATTCACTATTAGGAATATCATCAAAGCTAATATTAATATAATCTACAAAGTATGGATGGCGATCTATATAATCTTGATGTAAAGAAAACATATTTTGGTTCATTTCTTCCATAATATCAGCCATTGATTTAACTTTTTCAATAATCAATTCAATATTTTTAGGACCAATTTTAATTAATTGTTCTAATCGTTCTGCAACCTCTCTTAAAGAAATACTACTAGAATAGTCATTAGTGTCAATTAATTTTAAAACTATATCTAGTGCAACATTTCTGTCTGGAGAATAAGCTACATTGCTAGATAAATATTCAGAATAGCCTTCTTTTTGCATAATTGAATATAAATCAAATTTAGAAACATATACATGATTTGTTGAATAATCCTTAATTTTAGGAATTAAACTTAAAATTTTTCGAATTTCTTTTTTCTTAAACTGAAATTTTTTTAATGTTTCTTCTAAAAAGCCAATTTCAAAAAAATCGTCATCAATAGTTGGATACAAATAATGGCGAAAAGAATTGTAATTAGTCATATACGGAACATTCATATCAAAATTCAATAATAGTAATCGTAAGTCCTCAAAGTTAATAAAATAATCTTCATCTTCCTTGCTTTTAAAACGTATCTGCATTAAACTTTTTTCAATGATTTCTTTCTGTATTCCTAAATCCTTTAACCATTCATAAATATGCTTTTCACAAAAACAAGTGTCTTTATAATTAATTTCTTGATTATGATATTTTCCATTCATCACATATCCGATTATTATAAAGCCCTCTTCTACTAATTTATTAACCATTTCAAGATTTGGAGCAAACTGTTGAGTTCCTTCTTTTTCTAATACAAAAACCTTATCTTTTTCCATTTTAATCCCCCTTCGCAAAATAAATATTTTTTATTATAACAAATTTATGTAATAAAATCAATCTTTTTTTTCTAATTTTCTAGTTACACCTTCACTAGCATAAATCCCTTCACTAAAAACATAATAGCCGTTTTCGTCAAAAGAATAGTCATTCACAATTTCATAACCAATCACATCATAATTTAAACTTAAGTAATGATCAACCTCTTCATTAGAGTAAACCTTTTTTAACTTTTCATTCTTATCTTCAACAATAATACTTCTTACTTTTCGATCTATATTAGTAGTGTAATAAGGTTTTCGAGCATTCACATTATTTGCTAACTCTTCAGGAAGACTATAAACTTCTGAACTATTTACTTGAACTTCTTCATCAATAAGGCAATAATCTTGTTTTAATTCAGAAGTTTGATCTTTTTCTAAAACCAAACGATCTACTTTCCTTTCAGTAGTAAGGTGAATCAAATTACGACGTTCATTCATGTGATCACCAAGTGTATTAGCTCTATCATGAACAACCTCTAAATTGTTTTTCTCATCTGTAAATTCTTTTTCAATATTAAAAATCTCTTTATCTTTTGAATCAGAATTCATCCCTTTTGACCCTATGCCTAACATTAAAATCAAAGCAAAACTGGCCACTTTACCCATCGTTTTAACAAGTTTATTTCGTGTTTCTTTACTGATTTTAAAGTCAATAATTTTATTTTTAGATTTAACATCAAAAGCATCTTTCATATTTTCTAAATAATAGCGCGCATATTTAGAGATTTCCTCCTCTTGATTGAATGAATTTAAATTATTTTTTAAACCAGTTTCAAGATGATTAATAATAAGTAAAGCGTAATCATTTTCATATTCTAGATCTTTATTTTCTTTTTTCAATAAACTTTTGTAAAGATTCAAATCATTCATAAAGTTTAATTTTTCATTTAAAGAAAATTCATGGATACTTTGAGTGTTGAGCTTTTGACATAACAAATAAATTTTATATTTAACGTCTTTATTTCGTTGTTTAACACTTTTAAATTGTTTTCTTTTTTCATCAAAAGAAATAATTTTTTTATTTTGTTTTTCTTCGATTTTTTCTTCAACATTGGATGTTAATAAAACATCTGATTCCTCAAAATCATCTTCGTCTTCAATAGAAAGTTGCAATAAATTTAAAAGACCTTTGCTAAATTTACTTAATTCTTTTTCTTCCTTAATTTTTTTATTTTTAATCACTTTTTTCTTTTTTTCTTTTGGATCAAGTTTAAGTTCTTCACCTAAGCCCATCCAACTCAAAAATTTTTCACAACTAAATATAGGTTTTTTTTGTCTTGATTTTTCTGACACAAGCTTTTTAAAACTTTCTTTGGCTAAATAATCAACAAATCCTTCGTCTAATGGAATTTCTTTATAATTTTTATAAACAATACTCGATTTATGTGTAGGAAAACTAAAATAATTAGGAATACTTGCTTTTTCAATTTCTGCTGCCCAGTATGCTGAAGAATAATTATTTCCCATATACAAACTTTTTCGATAAAAATAATCTTTAAACGCTAGCTCAGATAATTTCTTAGCATCTTTTATAGCTTGTTCTTTATTAAGACTGCGTTGGATTTGTTCACGCTCTTGATGCACCACTTTTTTAAAATTATCAACATCTCGAACGTAATTTGAAACTTTTTTGTGCATAACTTCTTCTGCCACATCAATAAACTCATTATAATCCACTAAATAAGCATGCTTACCATTTGGTAAGGGTATTTCTCTTTTAGTGACTCTACTCATTATCTCTCTAATAGAACGCGATGGAATCTCTGATAAATTTAGTTGGCGAACTAAATCATGTGCCCACACTAAAGCACTCCCTTTTTTAGGTTGATTTATCTTCATAAATCATAACCCCCTCTTTTTGCGCTATACTATATCACAAAAGTTTAAAAACAGCAAGAAAAAAATAGCATTAAAGCTATTTTTTACCTACTTTTTGACTTATTTTTTACATAAAGATAAACACAGTCTTCGACATCAGGTGTCATCTCTATATTCTTTTTTAGAGTTCCACCCATAAAAATAATTTTTTTAAATGCTTCTAAATACTCTTTTTTATCATACTCTTTTTTATTTTTTTCTAACCATTTATGCAACATAGTTTTATAAAGATGCGTCACCTTTTTATACCTATAATTATATTGATAGGCCATCTGTATAACTCCATTTTCCCTTAACGCCTGACTGGCTTGATTTTTAATAAAATCAACATATTCTGCTTCACTCATTGTAGCATTAATATCCCACACTAAATAATATTCTATATTTGAAAAAAGCATGATATCATAGATTTCTTTCTCTTCTTGACCAATTTCTAACAAATTTTTATCACTAAAAGTTACGGTTACCGATTTCATTCTTTCTTTTGTTTTATTATAATTGTCTTCACTTTTTAGATAAGGATTCGATTGAATCACTTTTTTAACATCGCTCGTTTTATCAACCAATCTAGAATCTACAATTTTTTGCCCATCATATTGAAATAACTCGTATAAGAAATCCCAATACTTTAAAAAGGGGGTTTCTAAGGAATTTCTTAATTTTAAATATAGTTTATAATCTAACATTTTTTCACCTAAGAAAAAAGTTAAATATTCATGATAAGACAAACAACTCAAAGCCGCCATTTTTAATTTCGCAAAGTAGAGGCTAAGATGATTGGTATCAAAATTACCGACACGATTTGCCCCTAAAAAGATAAGGTTAAGAGCTTGATCAAAACTTCCTGTAACCGTTAAAGCATCTTTACCTGCTACCTCTAATTTTTCCAAATAAGATAAATTCTCTGTAGTAAACAAATAAAAAGTAGAATATTTCGAAAAATCATATCTAATTTTAGAAAAAACAGTTTTACTTAAATATTCTTTCGTTTTCTCTATGGCTTCTTCAACATTTATCTTCATTTTTTAGTTTCCTTTATATTGAACACATAACGCATCCAATTCTTTAATAAGAGCTTCGACTTCCTCCATTGTTTTAACCCTTGCTCCACTAGCAAACTTATGCCCTCCACCATGATACTGTTCCGCTACCAAATTAATAACAGGGCCTCGACTTCGAATATTGATTTTATAGATTTCATTTTTCTCATCATAGGTAATAAAAACCCAAACAAGTACTTCTTTAATAAAATTAAAATCATTGATCATATTAGAAGGAGTAGCCAAATCCACATTATATTTATTTATAATTTCAGGCATAATTTTAATATACGCCAAACCACTTTCCTGAATTTCTAAATTTTCTCCAAGATACCCATGAAAACGAATTTCATTAATAGGTCGTTCATACAAAGAAGCATACAAATGATTAAATTCTAAATGATAATCATCAATCAATTTAGAAACAAGTTGAAAAGTTTTCGCCGTCGTATAAGAAAGTAAAAAGCGATCACTATCAGAAACAATTCCTAAAAATAAATTTTCAGCGATCGAAACATTCATTTTTAAAGGTGTGTTATAAATGAGCTCTGCAACCAGTTGACAAGCACTTGAAGCAGTATCATCAACAAGTTCTAAATCACTGACCTTTTCTGAACAAGGATGATGATCAATTTTAATTACTTCTTGATAATGTAAATCAGTAATGTCATCCACACGATCCAAATTAGGAACATCGGTAAGGATAAGTAAACAAGGTTTTAAAGTTTCCATAGCTACTTTATCTAACAAACCAAATTTCTTAAAACGATGAACAGAGGCTCCCACCGCATACACATTTTTCTTCGGAAAAGTACACTTAATCGACTCTCTTAACGCAATTTGACTCGTCACTGCATCAGGATCTGGACCAACATGTCTAGCAATGACAATCGTTTGATATTTTTTTATTTTTTTATAAATTTGTTTATAAACATTCCTAGACATCGTGTCCACTCTTTTCTAATTAACTAATTAAATTATAAGTATCTAAAGCAATCATTAATTCTTCATTTGTCGGTACCACATAAACTGGAATTTGACTTTCTTCTGAAGAAATCATGCCTTCTTGTTGATCTAAATAAGAAGCAATCTTCATATTTTCTTTTGAATCCAATACAATACCTAAACTCCCTAATTTAGAAACAATTTCTTCTCTAAATTCACGTGCATTCTCGCCCAGTCCAGCTGTAAAGACTAATGCATCTACTTTTCCATCTAAGCGAACAAAATATTTTGCAATGTAATCCACAACTTTTGAAACATACATGTCATTGGCTAAAATACAATTTTGATCTCCATCCTTCATACCTGTTTCAATATCTCTGTGATCCGCATATTTTTCACTTATCCCTAATAAACCACTTTGTTTATTTAAGATTGTATCCACTTCTTCAACAGATTTTCCCGTTTTTTTCATAATAAATGGAACAATAGAATAGTCAATATCCCCACTACGTGTTCCCATCATCAAACCTGAATTAGGGGAAAAACCCATTGTTGTATCAATACTTTTTGAATCTTTAATACAAGCAATACTTCCACCACTTCCTATATGGCAATTAATAATATTAATCGATTCTTTACCTAACAGCTTTTTCATTCTGTTCGTAATGTATTTATGACTGGTTCCATGAAAACCATACTTACGAATGCCATACTTTTTATACCATGCATAAGGAACAGGATACATAAAAGCAAGCTCATCCATCGTTTGATGAAAAGAGGTATCAAATACTCCCACCATAGGAGTATCAGGCAATTCTTTTTGAAAAGCTTTAATACACGCAATCATAGCTGGATTGTGTAAAGGAGCCAAATCATTAAACTCTTCAACGACTTTCATCACTTCATCATTTAATAAAACCGAATCTTTAAATTGATCTCCGCCATGAACCAAACGATGACCCACACCATCGATTTCATCTAATGAAGAGACAATTTTATTCTCAATTAACTCTTCTTTTAAATACTTAACCGCATCCGTATGATCGGTTAAATCCACTTCTCTTTTTGTTTTGCTTCCATTCATCTTAATATTATAAAAACTTCCATTAAGACCAATCTTTTCAAAATACCCACTAATTAATTCTTTTTCACTAGGAAGTTCAATACAATTAAACTTTAAAGATGAACTCCCAGCATTTACCGTCAATATTTTCATTTTATTCACCTCATTATCATTATACAAAAAAAAAAGAGATTTGACTATCTCTAATTACATTCCCATTAACATTAATACAGCAAAAATTAATAAAATCATAACACCTAAACCTGTTGTAATTAACATACTCATCGTTTTAGATTCCATTTTTTCTAAACGTTCTTTATATCTAGTTTCACGTGCTTTTTGTTGTAAATTGGAAATGGTCTTTGAAAACGCTAATAATTGATCCTGTTTATGTTCTTGTCTACCTAAACTTAAACGATATAAAAGACGCATCATTCTCATTGAATCTCTTACAGGATATTCACGAGCAAAATGAACATAAGGATCGATTTTATCATTACCAGAATTAATCTCATTAATTAACTCTTGTAACCCTTCTCTAAAAATAACAGGTGCATCATTAATAGACTTTCCAATAGCTACGGGCACTGTATAATGTTGAATTAAAATTTCTAAACTTTTCAAATAATGAGGAAGCATAGAATTTATTTCATGTAAATGCGCTCTGTAATATTTTCTAATATTAAAATAATCCCATTTAAAGACTAGAAAACCACCTATAAAACAAAATAAAATCGTAACATAATTTAATTTAGAAATAAAACAAAAGACTAAAACAACTATGGTAATTAATCCATTACGTATTCTTTTATTAAATAAAATATCGCCATTGACTCCATCACCATATTTTGCTCGAACAAAGAAATCCCAATCGTCCTCTTTTAATTTTCTAAAATACACTTCATTATCAGCGATAAAACGGTTAGCACTGATACGTCCAGTATAATTCATAACAAATAAAATGATTAAACCAATAATTAAAATCTCTATAGCCATTATTCTACCCCCACATCGTCGTTATAATATTTTTCACCACTCAGTAGAAAATAACTATTAATAATAATGATGACATGTAAAATAAATTGAACATACCAAATATCTAAAAGCTCAATATAACTATCTGTACCAAGCAAAAATTGCATAGCCATAACCAGTAAGAATAACGCAAGACCAAAAGTAATAAAACGCTTATGAAAATTTTTACGATCCGCTTGATCTCGATAAACCCCTTCAACTAAGGCATCAATATCTTGACTCATGTTTTCTAACGCTTCACCTGAATCTTTTGCTCCCTCTTTCGTAATTTGTAAGAAAAGTTGATTCATATTTTTAACCATATAGAACGGATATTTCTCATTAAAAAAATCAATCGATTCATCAATCGTTCCATTTTGATAAGACATTTCAATCATCGTTTTAACATCTTGTAAGACCGGATCTTCTAAAATGCCTGAATCTCTTACTCCTTCTAAACTCTTAACAAAACTTTGTGTAGTGGTAAATTCCATAATAACATTGGTTGTATAAATTTGAATTTGTTCAAATATAAATTCACTGTATATTTTTTGATACCTTAAATAAGCCAAATAAGGAATAAAAGCAATAGCAATTAAAGCATAAAGGATCGCTATTACAATATTATAAAAATATAAATAGGAAATGCCTCCTGCAACACTAGCAAATAAAATCACTTGTGTTACATATTGCTTACTTGTAAATTCTTGATTTAAAGCTTTTACTTTTTCTCTTACCTCTTTATAACTGTATGGAGCAAATTTTTCATAAGTGTCTCTTACTTGAGTAACAAAAAAACGATAAACATTTTCTCCATTATTATTTCGATAAGAAACAACATAAATACCAATTATCCATAAAATAATTAATTCCATTTCACACCTGCTTTCCTACACATCACTTAATGCTTCTGCATCCTTATTTTGAACATTGGCTGAAGTTCTAAAAATAGTATCTGGTAAAACTACCCCTTGAATGGCTAAATAATCTCTTAAATGTTTCGTTGGATTATTGAGACTCATTCGTCCATCCATAGACTTTTGATAAATTACATTCGTTTGAGCATTGTTTTCTTCATCAACATAAAACTCACAAATTTCAAAAATCTCTCTTTGAAATCGTCCAAGTTCTTTACTCATATACCCTTTAACATACACGCCTATTTGAACATAACGGTGAATGGTCGATAAAAATTGCTCTACTTCCTGATTCGACTCTAATAAACTATACATACGCATAGGAATACTAGCCGCTTTATCTGAGTGAATGGTTGATAGAATATGATGACCAGAAGAAATCGAGTTACGAACAGCCAAAACCGCTTCAGCACTACGAACTTCACTTAATAATATCCAAATTGGATTTTGTCGCATACACGTTACCAAAACATCCGTATAAGAAGCAATATTATTGGTTTTCATCGCCACAATATCTCGATGAGGAAAAATACGATCAAGATGCAACTCCAACGTATCTTCAATTGATATAATCTTTTCGTCTTCTTTTGTAGTACTAGCTAAATATTTAACCAATTCAGTTTTACCTGAACCCGTTTCTCCACTAACAATAATATTGGCGTGACCTTGAACACATTGAAGTAAAAAATCCAGTAAATCTTCTGAAACGTATTTTTCATTCAATAATTTTTCTTTATTCAAACGTATTTTAGCAGGCGTTTTACGAATCAAACAAGCAATTCCATTCGTAGCAATCGAATCATGAACAAAGTTCATACGAAGTTCAGTAGACTCCGCATCCAAAAAAGGATGAGCCATATTAAACGTTTTTCCCATAACATTTGAACATTGAAACGCCAACTTTTCCATTAAAGCATTATTTATTTCGGGTCTTTCTACTTTGAAAACCCCTCGAGAAAGCGTTTTTAACCACACTTGTCCCCCATTACTATAAGAAATATCGGTGACATCATCCAGTCTTAAAAACTCATCTAAAGGTCCAAAATCGAGTTGCGAAAAGATTGCATCATTCATGAAAGAACACCCTTTCTTTTATTCTTTTATTAATTATTATCAAAATCAAAAACACCATCGTTGTTATTATTATCATTATTATCTGGTTCTGTTTGAATAGGTTGATCTTGTACAGCAGAAATACTTTTAGCATTAATAAAATTCTTAATTTGTTCACTTGTAATTAAAGTTTCTCCTGGATTAGCACTATAAGAAGCATTTCTAGGTACAGGAGTAATTTCAATTGAAGAACCCGTTATATAATCGGCTCTTCGAAGTAAATCAAACATATCATCAGGAACAGCAAACAACAATTCACTAGGCGTACGAGACTCTACAGTAGTTTCAAAAACATGATTTCCTTGACTATCTTTTACAGCTAACACTTTAATACTTTCAATTAATTTACCATACATAACAACACCTGTATCATCAATAGCTTTAAAATACAAATCAATGTAATTATCTGGATAAATAGAATTACCATAAGTTGAATGTAAATCCACACCTAAACTGTAAATCGTATAACCATCTGGAATATTCGCAAAAGCACTATCAGGCATTTTATTTTTATCCAATATTTGAGACGTATAAAACATACTATTAGCTGGTATAGTTGTTCCAAAAGCCACATAATGATCAATTAAATCTTTACGATTTGTAATCAAATTTGGACTGTTTTTAACAACACTACTAGAAACCTCCATAAAACCAATCATATCTTCCGTAATTAATGTTCGTGAAGATAAATCTACCTTAGCATAAGGCACACTTACTGGAGTCGTCGCTTGTTTTACACGATAATTGTAAAACACATACAACACCAATATACCAAGTAACACCCCTAAAATTGTTACAGTATTTTTATTTCCTAAAAATCTTTTTACTGTAGTTAAAACATTTCCCATTTTATTTCCTCCTAAAATCTATTATTAACTTATTATTAAGTTATTTTTTCAACTTTTCCAGTAAGCACTCAAAGTCATATCTTGAGTAACGACACGATTAAAATCATAACAGGTACCATTTAGTTGCCAACAAACAAAATTATAACCGATTTTAACTGGATCTGCTGGTTTTATGACTTTATTTCCACGACTAATTTTTTGATCAGGTATGGATTGCATTCCTTTTGGTAAAGAAAAATGCACAGTATAAATTCGATTTTCTAAATTTTCACCTGATCCTGGCTCACCACTACCACTCGTTAATTCTAATATAGCATCTATTTTATTAACAATATCAAAATTTGTTGAATCTCCCGCTATTCTAAAAGTTCGACTTTTCGAAGTAACTTTTACACTTACCTTAGGTGGGGCTTCATAAATATCATAAAAATCAATTTGATACGTATCAAAACTTACATTTTCAGCAAATCTTCTTAAAAAAGACTCAACAAATTTTTCACGATCAATTTTTAATTCTCCATATTTTCGATAGTACCCTAAATTAATAGAATCAATCATCGCTGCTTCTGTCACTTCTTTTATCAAATAATACTCTTGAGTATTTTGAGTAGTAAAATTAGAAATCAACATCATAATGACTGCTACAAACACACCAAGAATGATAATCCAATAACCCCATATGGTTTCTTTCATATTTGATAACTACCCCTTTCTACCAAGATGGTCCTTGATAATCACCAATATTCGTCCAAACTTTAGTTGACCAATCACTATTTCTCTTAAGTTCTTTAAAGTAGCCCTTAGATTCACCATTGTTCAAAAATTCGCTTATACCATAAACATTATTTCCTGTTGTATGAAAGATTAAATCCTCATCAACATAAGTTCCTACACTTTGATTGTAATCTCTTATCTCTTTCATTTGTTCAGCAGTAATGCGATACGAATACTCTTCATTTTTATAAATGCTTTCATTTGCATTTTCAATCGCTTTTATAGTTGCTTCTCCTTTTTCATTACTCCAATTCGATCCCATATCTCGATCATTTGGATTAACATCGTCTAATGAAATCTGACGCCACTCGTATGTCGCACCATCACCATCAAAAAGACAGTTTTTACAATAGATTTCGCAATCAGGACATTGAGGATCAGCATCTTTAATAATACAAAATTTCTTACCATTTTCGTATTTTTCAACACAATCAGGATTATCTCCACATTCACATTCATATTCACATTCTGGACAATCAACGACATAAACACAAACGTACTCTAAATCAGTACCAATACTAGCTTTTCCAATAGCCTGAGCAACGTCATTTAATCTTCCCGAATCACTAGGATTATTACAAGTCGTTTTATTATTATATTGTCCTATTCCTCTAAATTTAACAGACCAATTATAAACACCCGTTGGTGTCTTAAACATAACTGGAAAAACTGCACCTAAATAATAATAATCTTCATAAGGACCTGTAGATCCAGAAGGAACCTCACCAATAGTTCCATGTGGATAATTAGTTATAAATTCCTTTTGATTGTTATAAGTTGCTTCACCAGTAGATTCCTTTTTTAAATAATAAATTTTTTCTTTTAAAGTAGAAATATCTCTTGCCACTTCGCTATTACTGCAACCACTTGACGTACAAGTCGTATAATTATACGTTCCTAAATTTAGTTGATCAAAACTCAAACTTTCATATTTATTATCAATGGTCTTATCATTTTTATAGCCCACTTTGGCATCAACGTGAGTAACTCTCGTCTTCTCTCCAAAATCAAGATTATATAATTCTTTGTATCTAAATAAAACTTCTGGTTGAAAACACATATTATTTTTCCAATTATAACAATCTTCAAAGTGTTGTATTTTAGCTTGTAAATCATGAGCAGCAGCAGTCATAGAATTTAAATAGTCTTGCGTATTCGTTTTTTCTGGCTCCACAGAATCGGTTTTATTATTACATTTTGTAGTGTTGTTTTCAACAGTATTATAAGTTGAATGTTTATTACCATAATCCGAAGTAGTAACATGTTCTATTTTAGGTTTTACTGTACAAACCGCAGTATCATTATCACAAGTAATATCATAAACCGTAACGTCTTTTCCAGCAGGATCGACAACATTCCAATCTTTTGGAACACTATCAGGGGAACAAACACTACCATTAGAAGTAGCAGTAGCGCCATTAATCAATTCATCTTTCGCTTTATCAATAACATATTTATTGTAATAATCAACGATTCTCTTTTGAATATCAATTGCATTTTTAATAAATTTCTCAATATCAATATTTTTGGTATTTTTATCTGCTCCAGAAGCATAACAAGATCTAGTTGCATGTACTTCTATATCACTTAATGCAAAATATCGACCACTATCACTGTATCTTGCCCCAGGAAGTTCCATACTATAATCTTCTTTACACCAAACAGTACAATAAGGATTATCATTTTTTATTTGTGTATCATCCATTTTATAATTTTGTTCCACACGCCCCGGTGTCTTATCAGTTTCATCACTATTAAATAAAATACATTGTACAACATTTTTAGGAGACGTAATAGTTATTTGTTTGTTAAAAGTATCATCACAATAAGAAGGTATATTAATAGTTGTTTGTTCTAGACATTGATTAGTATCATCACAATAGTCTTTATATAGAGAATTATTTTCAGCCATTTTAAACGTTTTCTTAAATTTAGGGTTTCCATCAATTTTAATTTCAGAAGTAGCTTGTTGATAATCACTTTCAAAATTAAAAATCAAATTTTGATTGCTTTTATCATTAGCCCAACACCACATTGGTCCTGAAGCATCATTATAATAAGCATTTAATGTAAATTCACAAGCTTTCTCATCAATTTGAACCTGAACATAACCTTCTGTCCCTGTCCATGAAGTATTTGTAATTGTACATCCATCACAAGTGTATTTTATATCATTGATATTTTTATTTGAAGTCACTTTTATAATAAAATTTCGACCATTTTCTGTGTGTTTTTCCATTATTAAAGATACGGTACCATTTAATTCATTTGTATGCTTCTTAGCTTCATTAGCCAATCGTTTAGCGGTATCTATATCAGCTGCTTTCGTCCCCGTCCCCTTAATATCATAAGGATTAATCGCACCTGATTTCATAAAATCCATATCTTTAGCTAACATTCTGATAGCAATTTGAAAAATCCAATGCTCATACTTGCTTTCTTGTGAAAACAACCAAGATAACGCCGATTTTTGGGCAGTACTCAAATTAGAATCCTGACAATTAAAAGAAGTCTTAGCCCAATCAGCATGTAATCTTTTTCCAAGATCTGGACAATAGGCTCTATATTTTTCACCCTCATATTCCAAAATAAAGTCATTATCATAATAATTACCAGAAGGATACGTTACATCGTCTATTTTTGTCCCACACTCTTTACCAGGTTCACAATTAAGAACATATCCAGTAGCATTCCCTGCATTTACCTCACATTTAAAAACAAACAAAGCTATAAAGCTTAATAAGATATATTTAATATTTTTATGTTTTATCATAATACTCTACTCCTTCTCTTTTTGATAAGAATCACAGTAGTAGCAACCCCTGAAACGATAACTACAATTATTACTGCATAAATCACTAATTTATTTTTTATATAAAATTGCTTTATTTTTTCAACAATAGTTTGACTTCTTTCTTCCTCTTTTCGCTCGTCTTCTTTTTCAACTTTAAATTTACCTAATCGTTCATAAAACTCATTTGAAGAGATATTCTCACTTGAAATGAATTGCTGACAATAATAAAACGATGAATTATTTTCACAGACCTCTAAGTTAGAATAAGGATTAAAAACAGGTGTTCTCAATGAAATTTTACTATAAACTTCACCAATACATGTGTATTTATTAGAATGGACTTCAATTTGATAATTAACAAAAACATCGCTTATTTTAGATTCAAAACTAGCCACACCATCTACGGTATCTTTTTTATAAAAAGTCCGCACTTCTGAATTATAATCATTTGAAACGGTAACATAAATATCATCTGTAATATTTAATAAGCTAATTTTAAATCCTTTGATATAGCTTTCTTCTTCCGTCGCTATCCCCGTTCCATTTTCAAAATTTAAAGTCATGCCATCAAATATATCCACAATTTCATAATTTGCTTTGACATGATTAGCGATCTCATTTAATTCCGCTTGCTCTTTATAACTACATGTACTAGCCGCTTTTGTATCAATAGGAGTAATTATAAGGGCAAAGACGAGAATAGCACCTAATAAACTCTTTTTCATCTAATCCACCAACCTAAATAAATCTGAGTAGATTATAACATAGGAGATAATGAATTACAAGTACAAAAATCACGTTAAATCTAGGTAAAACCTAAGGAAAATAAATACAATCAAAATAAAAAGAACAATGAATTTTCTGTTCTTTTATTTTTATTATAAATCAAATTGAGAATTATAGAGTTCGGCATAAAAACCATTTTGAGAAATTAATGCATCATGATTACCTGTTTCGATAATGTTGCCATCTTTCATAACCAAAATTAAATCAGCATTTTTAATCGTAGACAAACGATGAGCAATAATAAACGACGTTCTTCCTTTCATCAGTTCATCCATGGCTTTTTGAACCAATTCTTCTGTTCTCGTATCCACATTACTCGTGGCTTCATCTAAAATCAAGAATGGCGCATCTTCAATCATCCCTCGAGCAATCGTAAGAAGTTGTCTTTGTCCTGCTGAAACCGAATCATTATCTCCAATTTCCGTATCATAACCCTTAGGTAACGTTTTAATAAAATGATCTAAACCCACAGTTTTACAAACCTCTTTAATTCGTTCATCGCTTACATTTTCACGATTATAAATAATATTTTCCTTAACCGTTCCATTAAAAAGCCATGTATCTTGCAAAACCATTGTAAAAAGTTGATGAATGTTTTCTCGAGAAAGCGCATGAGTATCCACACCATCAATTTTAATGCTTCCTGAATCAATATCATAAAAACGCATTAATAAATTAACCATTGTGGTTTTACCAGCTCCAGTAGGTCCAACAATGGCAATCTTTTGCCCTGATTTCGCTTTAGCACTAAAATCACGAATCGTTGGTTCTTCATTTCCTTCATATTTAAAAACAACATGATTAAATTCAATATTTCCCTTAACGTCCTGTTTTTCTAAATAAACGTTTGACGTTTCTTCGCGCATTTCTTTCTCATCTAAGATTTCAAAAACCCGTTCACTAGCAGCAGCTGTTGATTGTAAACTGGTCATGGCTTGAGCCATCTGAGCTAAGGGCGAAGTAAACAAACGCACATAGGAAATAAAAGCCACAATAACTCCAAAACTAATTTTACCATTCATCGTTAATAACGCTCCAACTATACAAACCGCTACATAACCAAAATTTCCAATAAAATTCATCATAGGCATCATTAAACCTGATAAAAATTGACTTTTCCAATTAGCATGATACATTTTTTCATTTAACGCATTAAACTTTTCATCCGCTATTTTTTTACCATTGTAGGCTTTTATAACATTCAATCCTGAATAGACTTCTTCAATATGCCCATTTAAAAGACCTAACTCTTCTTGTTTCTCTGTAAAATATTTTTGTGATTTCGCTAACACTAAAAACATAAAAATAAATCCAATTAAACTAGAAACAATAGCTGTAATCGCCATAATCCAATTCGTAATAAACATCATTAAAATCGTTCCGAGAAATAAAGTAAGCGCACTAACCAGTGTAGACAAAGAATGATTCATCGATTGGGCAACCGTATCAATATCATTAGTCACTCTTGATAAAATGTCCCCCGTTTGATTCCGATCAAAATAAGAAAGAGGAAGTTTATTCAATTTTTTAGAAATACGACTTCGAAGTCCTTTCGCAAACCCATTTGAAACAATCGTCATCGAAATAGATTCAACATAATTAAAAATCGCACTTAAAATTAAAATAATCGCCACAACAAACGCTATGTTCTTAATTTTTTCAATATCCATAAAAGGTTTAACGATTTTTTGAATACTTTCAGGTGCTTCATCTATTTTTTTATAAACCTCTTGAATCGTTGCGTTTTCATCCAAATCACTCATTAAGTTTAAAAATTCCGCTTGATCTATTTTAGAAATAACCGTCTGATCAACTAAAATTTCATCAAACAACACTTCTGCTATCGAATTTGGAATAACCATTTTTTGTTGATTTAAGCCATTTAAAAAAACAATTTTTTCATCAGTTGAAATCAAAACAGATTCATAAGTACTATCCGTTAAAAGAGCTTTTTGTAAATTATAAGGCAACTCCATAAATAAAGTCATTGCTTCATTAGGTTGTTGAGAAACCTTCGTTAAAAATTCTTTTAAACGTTGTCTTTCCTCTTTACTCATTTCTTCACTATTTAAAAGAGCTTGTATCTTCTTTTCACTTAAATCAAGAGTGAACAAAGTAGGAAGTTTTTTACCTAACTCTTCTTCTGAAACTTTCAAAGTTATTTGCTCGGACAAAGAAGTCAAAGCCTCTTTATTAACCACTAGCCCTTCGGAAATCTTGTCCGTTAAATCTGATAATATATTTGGTGTAAAAATAGTGAGAATTGAACCTAAGGCAGCCAAAACAAGAGCAAGAGTAATTAGAAGACGAAAGCTTCTTAACTCATGAAGTAATCTTTTAATTGCTCCTTTAAAATCTTTAGCTTTTTCAATGGGTGCCCCTCCTGGTCCATGACCTCCTCTTCCTCTATTTGCCACGTTCTAACTCCTCCTCTGTAACCTGAGATAGAGCAATTTGCTTATAGACCTCACAAGTTTTAAGTAATTCCTCATGCGTTCCCATTCCAACACATTCTCCATTATCTAAAACCATAATCTTATCGGCATTCATAATTGTTCCAATTCTTTGCGCAACAATCAAACTTGTCGCCTCTTTTGTGTATTCTTTTAACGCCTTACGTAATACCGAATCCGTTTTATAATCCAGTGCGGAAAAAGAATCATCAAAAATATAAATTTCTGGATGTCTTGCAATAGCTCTAGCTATACTCAATCTTTGTTTTTGACCCCCAGAAACATTCGTTCCACCACTTGCCAAATGCGTTTCATACTTTTGATCCATTTTTAATACAAAATCTTCGCCTTGGGCAACCCGAATGGCTTCCTGAAGACTCTCTTCTTTTTTTTCCAAACTACTTTCACCAAAGCCAACGTTTTCTAAAACCGTTCCATTAAAAATAACCGCTTTTTGAGGGACATACCCTAACTTATTATATAAATGTTCTAATTTATAATCACAAACATTCACCCCATCTACTAAGACTTCACCCTCTGTTGCATCGTAAAATCTTGGTACCAAATTAATAAGTGTAGATTTTCCACTTCCCGTTGAACCAATAAAAGCAATCGTTTCTCCTTTATTAACTTTAAAACTTATATTTTTAAGTAAATACTCTTCCGCATCAGGATATTTAAAAGAAACATTTTTAAACTCAACCGTCCCTTTTTCTTTCGTCTCTCCATCAAAATGACCATCATGAACACTCACTTCAGTTTCTAAAACTTCATTAATACGCGTAGCAGACACTTGAGCTCGTGGTAACATCATAAAAATCATTGCTAACATCAAAAAGGACATAATCACTTGCATCGCATAAGAAGAAAAAACCACCATATCGCCAAACAAACCTATTTTATCCACCATAAAAGCATCGCGAATTAAATACGCACCAATAAAATAAATAACCAATGTTAAAGAATTCATAATTAAATACATAACAGGAGATAAAAACGCAAACTTTTTTTGATTATACAATTGTTGATTGGTTAACTTTGTATTCACAGATTCAAATTTTTGTTCTTGATAACGTTCAGCATTAAAAGCACGCACCACACGAATCCCTGTTAAATGCTCACGAATCACGCCATTAACTTGGTCGATTAGCTTTTGAACAAGTTTAAACTTAGGTAAAACAAGAATCATCAGAGTTCCAATAACAGATAAAAGAATTAAAACCGCTACCGCTGTCACAGCACTCCATTGCCAACTTTTATTTAATATTTTCGTAATCGCCCAAATAGCAGTCACAGGAGCTTTAATCAAAAGTTGTAACCCCATACTAATAAGCATTTCAATTTGAGTAATATCATTCGTTGTTCTAGTAATTAAACTATCGGTCTTAAATTGTTTAATTTCGTGAATGGATAAATTTTCTACCTTTTCAAAAATGTTCTTACGTAATTTTAAAGAATAAGAACTTGACAAATGTGAAACAAAATAACCAACAATAATCGCTGAAGTTAAACTTCCCAAAGCACACAAGAGCATTAAAGCCCCATTTTTGATAATCTCTGGCATCTCACTTCCTTCCGTTTGAACCAATTTTGTAATTTCTGACATAAAATCTGGCATTTTTAATTCTAACCAAACTTGAGCAAGAATTAAAACAAAACTGACAATAACCAAACCCCATTCTTTCTTTGTAAAATTTTTTAATAACTTGATCATAAATTACATCCTTTCTTGAATAGCAAAAGCGATATTTTCTTGCATTTTTTTAATCAGCTTTAAAAAAATGTCCAATTCGTTTTCACTTAACCCTTTTTTTAATAAGTTTTCCAAAGCACCTATTTTTTCTTGACTCTCAAAAAAAATCTTCTCTGCTTTTGGATGAAGCAAAATTTGTTTTTTTCGTGAATCCCCTAAATAATTAATTCTTTGAATCAACTTATTTTTTTCCATTGTTTTCAAAACCCCCGAAACCGTTGCTCTTCTTAAATTTAAAACTTGTTCTAAATCTTTTTGAAAAATTGTTTTTTCTTTATTTTTTAAAATAAAGTCCACAATTTGCATTTGAGTAGGAGTAAAAATAGAAGCATGCTTAAAAAGTTGACAATCTTTAATTAATAAACGAAAGATAAAATGATCTAAATTTTTTATTTCATAAACTAATTTAAAATCTTCCATACAGCCCTTTCCTTTTTATTGCCATGATACAATATATGTTAAATCAAAAAAATTGTCAATACCCTAACAATTTTTTTCACTTTATTTTCACAATTAAGTAAGTTTTCTCTATTTTTCTTTTTAAATCCCATAATTTGACAAAAACATAAAAAAAAGATAGTATTTTACTAATAACATTTTCTAATGTTTTGAGGTACCGAAAATGAGAAGTAAAAAAGAATTAAAAAAAGCATCCCAAAAAATATTAAAAAGAAATTACTGGCGTATTCTTGCTCTTTCCTTTTTTATCGCTTTCATGGTTGGAAACTTAAATATGAATACTTCAAAATCCGTTCATAGTAACCTTGATAGAATAACCAGCTCAACTACTCAAACCATTGAACCTTTAACCTTCAATTTTACTAAAAAAACATTAAATAGACTTAAAGAAAACATAATGGCTTATAAACCAAATCGAGGCTTTCTTGCCAATTTATTTAATAATTTAATCTCTTCTGAAAATTTTGTTTCAGGATTATTAAATTCTCTCAATCAGCTTTTCTTCCATGAAAAATTAAAAAATGGTCTCATCATTCTTTTAGGTGCCCTTCTTTCCTTTTTGTATTGGTTAATAATCAAAAATACTTTTTACGTATGTGAAGCAAGATTTTTTTTAGAAAACCACAATTATGAGAAAACGAACTTTAAAAGAGCACTCTTACCCCTTCGTATAAAAAAGACCAAAAAAATCATTAAAACCATGTTCAAAGCTTTTATTGTTGAAATACTTTGGTTCGTCACTATAATTGGTTTCTTTATTAAATACTATGCCTACCGAATGGTGCCTTACCTACTCGCTGAAAACCCAGATATAAAAAGTCAAGACGTTTTAGAACTTTCTGAAAATATGATGAAAAATCATAAATTTGAACTTTTTAAACTTGACCTTTCCTTTATTGGGTACCAAATTCTGGACGTCTTAACCTTCCATCTTTTTGGCATTCTTTTTTTAAATCCTTTAAAAAATTGTGTTTACGCTGAATATTATATGGATTTAAGAAAACTGGCTAAAGAAAACAAAATAAAAAATAGTGACTTATTAAAAGATCATTTACTAGACAAAACAGGAGAAAGCTACCCGAGCCATCAATACCTTTATGAAGAAACCAATCATAAATGGTTAAATACCGACTACAATAAAACTTATCCCCTCTCTTCTTACATTCTTTTGTTTTTTACAGCAAGTATGATCGGTTGGTTGTGGGAAGTAGGACTTCATTTATTTCAATACGGTGAATTTGTAAATCGTGGAACCCTTCATGGTCCTTGGATTCAAATTTATGGCTTTGGAGTCGTTTTTTTACTGATTAGTTTAAAAAAGATTCGTAATCATCCCATTTTAACCTTTCTCTCAACCATTATTTTATGTGGCATTATTGAATACGCTACCAGTTGGTATTTAGAAGTATTTAACGGTATGCGCTACTGGGATTACGACGACTTTTTCTTAAATATTCATGGACGAATTTGTTTAGAAGGACTCCTTGCTTTTGGTATAGGTGGATGTATTTTTATTTACTTTGGCGCCCCCTTTTTTGAAAGCCTTTACAACAAAATAAAACCCAAAATAAAAAAAATAATCGTTCTAATTCTTATTGGATTATTTTCCATAGACTTTATTTACTCAAGTCAATTTCCCAATCAAGGAGAAGGCATCTCTCAAAACATAGAACAAAAAAATTAACACTTGTCATTAACCATGGGAAGAACTACAGTATTGAGTTCGTGATTGATCGAACGAATATCTTTTTTTATAGTTTGAAACCTTTCTTCTTCCACTATTTTTTGATCAACAAATAAAGTTTGGGTCAATAAACTTTCCAGTTCATGAATACTCAGACTTAATAGATTCATTTTATTTTTAATAATGCTCAAATTTTTTCTCAAATTTTGATATTTTATTTTTCTTAAATACGATTCATTCATCTTTATTTTCCTATCTCTTCAAAAGATTTTGAAACCTTTAAAGCCAATTCATCGTAACGCCTTAAGGTTTGTTCTAAAACAACTTGATAACCATAATTAATACGATTAACAATTCGATTTTTATTATAAATCTCTAAATTTAACGCTTCAAAACGATTCTTATTTTTAGTATCAAAAAAATAAAGAAGTTCCTTCAGATGTTTTTCAATCTCTTCTAAGTCTAAATCTAAAGCATTTTTATACATCTTAATTTTTTTAATACTGACCTCAAGTTCTTCATTATTGATAAAATGGTTCATTAAACCTCCCCCAAATAATCTTTTAAATCATTTTCTTTAATATATTGAATTTTAATCTTATTAAGCTTCATTTTTATATTCTGTTCAATGTCTTCAATCGTCTTTATTTTAGCTTTAAACGTCTCTTTTATATTTTTCAGTCGATTCAAATTTTCAATAAGCATTTGTTTTTCATCCTCTAAATAACTTCTTTCTTCTGGACAAAAAGAAAAATCCAAATTTTGATACAAACGAATGTTTTTCTGAAACAGCAATAAAACTGAATCAATTTTTTGAATGGTTCGATTTTTAAAACTCAAGTCAAAAGAAATTTTATCGCCAATTTCTTCATATCTTTTAATAAAATAAGCATAAACCTCTTTAATTTCTTTTAACTCTTCTTGCATAATTTCTATATCTAAACGATCCGTTTTAATCTCTTCCAAAAATTTTTCAGAATGCGCATCATGCCAAATCGATTCGACTTGATTTAATTCATGGTACAAATCACGAACATCCTTTTCATATTTTTCTAAAGACTGAAGAAACAAAGTCAATTGATGTTTTAAATTGGATACTTGAACTTGCATTAAAATCACCTAATTTTTTCCTAGTATAGAAAAAATACGATTCAACGTATTTTCCTAATATTAAGAAAAAATTCTTAAGCTTCTCCAGCAAAGGCTTGAGAAATTCTTCCCTCTGTATCAGAATATTTTTGAATGGTAGCTTCAATTGCCTTTTTAGAAGCACTCGTAATGTCCTGAACCGCTTTATCAATGTTATTCTTAATTATATTAAGTGAATTAATTAAATTTGAAGCTTGGTTCCCACCAATAAATCCACAGTCTTGAACCGCTTGCAACGTTTTAACTAAGGCAGTTTTAGCCTCTTCAGCTAACAAAGGTAACTTAGAAGCCACCGTCTGAGCTGAAACTAAATCAATCCCTATCACTCCACCGATATTGTTTTGAATGATAGAAGCATCAATTTCTTTTGAAATAACTTCAAATTCACTTTGTTGATATGCACTTTCATCTCCAGTATTAACCGCCCAGTTATAGGCTCCACTATTCATTGAAACGACAACACTTTCAAAAGTTGTATTAGAACTTTTAATTAAGCTATCAATAGTAGGTTTAAAAGCTTGATTAAAAAAATTAACAGCATCGGTACAAGCCCATTTGTCTGCCATACCAGCCACAAATTCAGTTTGCATTTTTCCTCCCAATACTTCAATTAATTCTGCATAAGCAGATTTTACTCGATCAATAGATACTCGAACTACTTCGGGTTGAAATCCAGTTGTTAATGCCATACTTTACCTTCTTTCTATGATAATTACTTATCTATAATTATTATACCAATATTCAATTTTTTAATCAATTGACTTTACATTTTTTTTATATTCTAATTAAAATCAAGCCATTTTGAAATAATACTAAAAAAACAATCCCTTATCATTAAGAGATTGTTTAACATTCACAATGGCGCCTGATGTAGGACTCGGACCTACGACCTAACGGTTAACAGCCGTGCGCTCTACCAGCTGAGCTAATCAGGCAACGTATCTAAATTATATATTATAATTATAGCCCTTGTCAATAATTTTATACCATATTTTTCCGATTTTTATTTATTTGTAAGTTATTTTTGAAAGTGCACTATTGTTGTGCAGTTAATTTTATAATCCATATTTTATAGATTATAATATTTATCAAGCAATTTATTTGTCATTTAAAGGAAGAGTATTACCATGACAAATTATTGTCACCTATCTGATGAAGATGGTTAAATAATAAAAAATCAGTTAATCAAATTGTTCAAGAATCGTTCTCATTCTACTATTTTAAGAAAAATTGTAGACAGGGTATTAATTTAACTGAAGAGGTAAAATCGCTTCTTTAATCTCATAATTTACATCATATCGATCAGGATACGCATTTTTTATATTCTTAA
>CAOKAG010000019.1 GCA_948466395.1 uncultured Mycoplasmatota bacterium | reverse complement strand
ACTAGACTTTATGGTATCTAGAAACAATTTTTTATCATTAACTGTCAAACTTGGGTAATATGATTATAGAAGAAATTGAAAATATAAAGATATAGGATATGAATTAACTCAAAAAACTGCTAAAAAAATATGACAGGATGAGTTTCCAAAGTCACTTTTTGATAAATCTTGTATTAATAATGAGAAAAATGCTTTGGCACGTTACATAAAAGAGAATTATGATTTTGAAATACAAGAACCTACTATTAAATTGATTCCTAAGAAAAGATAGTTTTAAGAACTATTTTTTTTCTATGCAAAAATAAAAAATAATGATATAATGGATAATTTTTTAACATGGGATGTTTTAACAACCTATGCAAGTTTTGTATCAATGGTATTCATGGTAGTAGAATTTACCAAAGATTTAAAGTTTATAAAGATAATTCCAACTAAATACTGGAGTTTTTTTATTGCTTTTATTTTATTATGTGCAACTAATCTTGTAATGAATACATTTAAGGTTGCAGATGTAATCCTATATTTATTGACTTCTATATCAATAAGTTTGGGATCAAATGGATTAAGTAATTTTAATAAAGGTAATAAAGAAGATTTGAAGTAATCTTCTTTTTACATATATGAAAGGAATGGTGAAAAATCATGGAAGAAGTAAAAGAAGTTGTTACTGAAGAAGTAACAGAAGAAATTTTGGATTTAGGTGTAGAAATGCCTGATGATGAAATTAAGGAAGAAATTATTGAAGAAAAAGAAGGTGAAGAAAATGGCTCAAATGAATAATATTGTAAAAAGTCCAATACAAGGTAAATTAGGAACATTAAATCGTTCAAGTGGGTATCAATATCGTGACTTTTGGTACACAAGTGCTAGTGGTCAGAGAGTTCATGTTGTAGGATGGCATAGAGCAATTGATATTACTACTTTAGGAACAGTTGTTGCTTTTGCTAGAGGTAAAGTAATTGGTGTAGTAAAAGGTATTACTGGTCAAACCACAAATCCTAGTGGTGGTAACAGTGTAACATTGGAACATGCAAATGGTTGTAGAACTACTTATTGTCATTTAGATAATGGTTCAAACAATCATTTAAAAATTGGGGATATTGTTAATGAAGGTGATAAACTTGGAACAGATGTTATTAAAACAACTGGTAATAGTACAGGTTTACATTTACATTTTGCAATTTATAACCCAAATGAAACTTATGAAGGATCACATTATATGAATCCAATAGACTTTATGCAAGGAACAAAAAAACTTATTGGATATGGTGAAACATCATCAAATCCAACAACACCAAGTTTAGATATTAGCAATAAATCAGTAGATGAACTTGCTAGAGAAGTTATTAATGGTAGATATGGTAATGGTGAAGAAAGAAAAAATGCTTTAGGTTCAAGATACAGTGAAGTGCAATCAAAAGTAAACGAAATTCTTAATGGAAATAAACCTGTTGAATCAACATCACAACCAAATACACCTTCAGTTGATATTTTAACTTTAGTTAAAAAGACTATTCGTGGTGATTTTGGAAATGGTCAAACAAGAAGAAATGCACTAGGAACTAACTATGATGAAGTACAAAGACAAGTAAACCTTAATATTAAAAATGGTACTACTAGATGGGATAATATTAAGTTATACTAATTTGTTACTAACCAGTTACTAACATACTAAAATGTAAGTTACTGAACTTAAATGAAAAGTTCAACAAATCCTTTATTTATAGGGATTGCAATAGTTTACAGATTGAACTTTTTTATGTTATAATTAATTTAGAGTAGGAAGGGTTCGTCATGGATGAGTTAGATTTAAAAGATTTAATTTCTTATTTTATGTCAAAAATCGTTTATTTTTTAACGATTGTTACTTTAGTGATTACTTTAGGTTGTTTATATATCGTTTTTTTAAAAGTGCCTGTTTATACTTCAAAAACCAGTGTTATTTTAACGGGAAACAATAAAGAATCTTCTTCAACGATTACGCAAACCGATTTAAGTGTTAATTCAAAGTTAGTTAGTACGTATCAAGAGATTGTTAAAAGTAAACGCGTTTTAAGTCAAGTGATTCATGAATTAAACTTGAATTATTCTGTTAAAGAGTTATCAAAAATGATTCGAGTTGGAGCCATTAATGATACAGAGATTATTGAAATTTCTGTTTCGAATGCAGAAAATAGAACGGCTTACAAAGTGGCAAATAAAGTAGCTGAAGTGTTTAGTAAAGAAGCTAAGGATTTGTATAATTTATCCAATGTTTCTATTTTAGATGAAGCGGATGTGGAAACGGTTCCTTCTAATATCAATATTACGAAGCAAATTATAATGTTGTTGGCATTAGGAAGTGTTTTAGGTTTTTCTGTTTTATTCTTATTTTATTATTTTGATACCACGATTAAAAGAGTTTCGGATATTGAAAGAAAATATAATATGCCAATTTTAGGAGCGGTTCCTGATTATACCAAGAAAAAGAAAAAAGGAGCTAAAAAAAGATGAAAAATGAAATTGTAGTTGATAAAAATCCTAAATCTAGTGTTGCTGAAGCTATACGAATTATTAGAACTAACTTAGAATTTTCTGGTATTGATAAAAAAGTAAAATCGGTTTTAATTACGTCTTCGATTCCTTCAGAAGGAAAAAGTTTTATCAGTTCAAATTTAGCCACTTCTTTTGCTCAAAATGGAAGTAAAGTTCTTTTAATGGATTGTGATATGCGTAAAGGAAGGCTTCATAAGATTTTTGGTATCGAAAATGAAAGAGGACTTTCTAATTTACTTTTAGAAGATATTGAAACGAGTTTTAAAGATTTTATAAAGAAAACGGATATTGATAATCTATATCTTTTACCTAAGGGCGTTGTTCCTCCTAATCCAAGTGAGCTTTTGAATTCTCCTAAAACGAAGGCTTTGATTCACGTTCTTTCCGATAAATTTGATTATGTTATTTTGGATGGAACGCCTGTTAATGGTCTTACTGATTCTTTAATTCTGACAAAATACGTCGATAAAACGGTTATTGTTGCTACTTTAAATTATACGAAAACCAATGAATTTGAATTTACGAAGAAAAGTTTAATAAGTGTAGGAGCAGATATTGCAGGAGTGGTTGTGAATAAAACGGCAGACGTTCATAGTGGCTACTATGGCAATTATTATGAATAGAGGAAACTATGATTGATATTCATTCACATGTTATTTATGAAATAGACGATGGTTCAAGAAGCTATGAAGAGAGTCTTTCTATATTAAAAAAAATGACTGCAATGGGTTATAAAGCTTTGGTTTGTACTCCTCATTATATAACAGGGAGTAAATATGTTGCCAATAATACTAATAAATTTAATAAGATGCAATTATTAAGGGACTTTGTTGAGAAAGAAAATTTAAATTTACATCTTTATTTAGGAAATGAAATATATATTGACTCTGAAATTGAATCGTTAATTCAAAAAGGAGAAATTTATTCAATTAATCATAGTCGATATTTACTTATTGAGTTTCCTGTCAGTCGTCTTATGAATGACTTAATGAATCTTTTATTTCTTTTAAGAAATAAGGGTTATGTTCCTATTATTGCTCATCCCGAAAGGTATTTGTATTTTCAAGAGAATCATGAACTTTTAGATAAGTTTATAGAAATGGGTTGCTTGTTTCAAGGGAATTTTTCATGTATTATTGGAAAATATGGAGAACATACTAAGAAATTATTTTTGTATATGTTAAAAAATAATTATTATCATTTTTTAGCAACCGATGTGCATCATGAAACAGACATATTGTTTCTAAAATTTAATAAAATTAAGAAGATGATTATTAAGGAAATTGATGAAAAACGTTTTCAACAGTTAACTTATACAAATCCATTAAAGGTTATTCGAAATGAAAGTCTAGAAAGTTTAAATAACTGATTTTATTCGACATTTTAATTATTAAAAAAAGGGTATTGTATTTTTTAAGGAGGGTTTTGATTGAAATTTTTTTTGATTTGTTTATTTTTATTTTGTAGTCTTATTGTTTTTTCTAGTTGTCGTCTTTGTAGTCGAGTTTCTAGAATTGAAGAACAAATGAAAAAAGGCCTTTAAGGCTTTTTTTAATGTTTGTTAATGTTTAAAACAATTCCAATTCCAATCATACTTACCAGTAAGCTACTTCCTCCATAAGATAGAAAAGGAAGAGTTACACCTGTGACAGGAATAATTCCTACCACTACCATTAAGTTTAAAAGTGCTTGAATAATAATTCCGAAAGCAAGCCCAAAAGCAAGGTATTTAGCAAAGAGGTCTTTTTGTTTTAAAGCAATGGAAAGAACAAGATAGAAAAGAAAGAAAAAGGCACTGGTAACAATTAAAACGCCTAAGAAACCAAATTCTTCACTGATAATTGAAAAAATAAAATCGGTTTGAGGTTCTGGTAAATAAAAATGTTTTTGGCGTGATTTCATAAATCCTTGACCTAAGAGTCCTCCAGGACCAATTGCGTATAAGCTTTGAATGATTTGGAATCCACTTCCTAAAGGATCGGTCCATGGATTTAAAAAGGAGACAATTCTAGCCATTCTATAAGGAGCAATAATAATCAGTACTACTATACCAATTAGACCAATTAAACCGATTTTAACAAAAAAAGATATTTTCACTCCTGAAGTAAAAATTAAGACAACAAGGGTTAAAACAATCACCATAGCGGTTCCAAAGTCGGGTTCTAACATAATGAGACCAAAGAAGACGAAGATGACACTTAAAATAGGAAGGACGCCTTTTTTTATGTCAAACATCTTTTTTTTGTTGTTGGCTAAATATTTAGAAACATAGATGATTAAACCAATTTTAGCAAATTCACTAGGTTGGATTCCTAAAGGACCAATTCCAAACCAACTTCGACTTCCATTTCTAATGGTTCCGATACCTGGAATTAAAACCAGTATTAGTAGAATAAAACAAATAAACAAAAGAAGGTTTGCTTTTTCATAATAAATTTTGTAATCCATTTTAGATAAAAAGAGCATGATAAAAATACCAATAATATAAAAAATTCCTTGTGCTTTTACAAATTTAAAAGGGTCTTGAAATTTATATTCAGCCCAAATACAACTTGCAGAATAAATCATTATAATTCCAAATAAAGCAATACCAATAACTAATAAAAATAATAAATTATTTGTTTTTTTCATACGATCCCTCTTCCAATTATATGATTTTAAAGGAATTAAATGAATTGGAAAAAAAGATTTCTTTGTATTAAAAATAGCAAGACACAAAAAAATAGAGTATAATGTTTTAAAGAGTAGGAGAGGCTTATGAATCAAGAACAAAAAGAAAGTTTTAGCGTTTATCTAAAAGAATCAAGGGATTTTTATAGAAAAAGAAAAAAGAAACGATTAAAAATTATTTTTAGTTTAGTTTTAACTGTTTTTTTCTTTTTTGTTTTAAAATTTTTTACAGGAGAAATTGTCATTTCTCTAGGTATGCCTTTTGTAAATAAGCGATATGAAGTGACATTAAATCAACATCTTTTTGAAGTGTTTGGAGAAAGTAAAAAGAAAGTTCCTATCCTTCCATTTTTTTTGTATTTTGGCCAAAATGCTTCCATTTGGGGTTGGCAATCAAAAGAAGTTATCCCTTTTTCAAATTCTGAGCGTTATCTTTTAGATGTAAAAGTGTTTAATTGTTATTATAGTGGGCAACCCATTGACTGTCGACCTTATAAAAAAGATATAGAAGAGATGAAAGAAGAAAAGAAAAATATAACTTATTCTTTAAAAATTTATAATTATAAAAACTATGATGCAACGCTTGATTATAGGGAATATTTAAAAAAAACGTCCACAATGAGTAATGAAGCGTTTCAACTTTATCAGCAAGCTATGAGGGAAGAAAATTTCAGATTAATTTACGATGGCCCCTTTGTTTCAGATATTACTGAATTTATTGATGAGGAAGGTCTCTATGGTTTTATTTTAACTGGAAAGTATGGTTGGATTAAAGATAAGGTTAAAATGGGTTTAGTGAATAATGGGCAAGAAATTGAGTTAATTAATATTGTAGGGTAATTTTTATAAAACTATGCTATAATAATTTATCAAGGTGATTTGTATGCATTTGTATTATTATTTAAAAGAGGGGGCTTATTATGTTATGGATCGTAATCATAAGCTCTATCGTTATCCTAAAAAAAACAATCTTATTCAAATTTTATATTTAGAAAATGTTTTTTATAACCTTGAAGTTATGAAAAATGAAGAAGAAACTTTTCCTTTTAAGACTATGGAGGATTGGTCAAGCTTTGATTGGAACACTTATACTCATTTAATCGAAATGATGGCGGTTTTAGAAAATGCTTATTTGAATGATTCGTCTTTCTTACTTTATGGGATGGAAGCCATTGCTCTTCATTTTGCTTATACAAAGTATGCCGATTTTAAGAAAAAACGTATGCAATCTAATGCGCTTTATGATACCCTTTTAGAGGAAGAGCTCGTTTTAGTTAAAGAAAAAATTCAGCTTTTAAAAAGTATCATTGACTATTCTAAAGAAGAGGTTTCTTATGCAGAACTCGATTGTACAATAGAAAAACAATTTTTTGATGATCCGTTTAATGATTCCTATATTATAAATGCTATCGATACTATGTTAGTCAATGTTTATCCAAAAAAAGTCTTTCGCGATCCCTCTTTCCTTGATTTTTTTTCTAGTGAAGAAAAAGAACTTGAACTTGAAAATTTTATGAAGTTAGCTCATGAATTTGAAACGATTGATCCTAATGGCATTAAACAAAAGCTTAATTACATCGAATTATTAAAAGCCAAAGATTCCTCTTATTTTTATACACATTTTTTTCTATTTTTACCATTCTTAAAAAAATTTATTGGTCAATTTAAACCGATAAATTGCGATCATCCATTATTTAGTTTTGAGTATTTCCTTTTAATCGCGCTTTTTTTCTTTTATAAATATAAAAGTTCTTCTCAAATTTTAACCACTACAGAAAATCCTATTTTAAAAAGAAAGATACATTTATAAAAGTCTCTAGGAAGTTTTACATAAAAACTTCTTTTTTTTCATATAAATTAAAGAAGGGAGAGGCGCTATGTTCTTTAATCAAATTCATACTCGCATGCGAGTGGTGTTATTAGTGGTTTCTATTTGTCTCGTGTTAATAGTTATACGCGTGTTTTATATTCAAGTGTTTAAATACGATAAGCTTTCTCATTTAGCAGAAAGTCTGTGGAGTCGTGAACTTCCTATTACGGCGGATCGGGGAGAGATTCGAGACCGAAATGGTAAAGTTTTAGCTACGAATATTACAACAACTTCGCTTGTTGTGATTCCTAATCAAATAAAAAATAAAGAAGAAGTGGCCACCAAATTAGCAGAAATTTTAGGGGTATCTTATGATGAAATGTATCGTCATATTAGTAAAAAAACATCGATTGAAAGGGTGCATCCTGAAGGAAGAAGATTGTCTTATGAAATTGCTGAAAAGATTAATAATTTGAATTATGATGGCGTTTATTTGGTTAAAGAAAGCAAAAGGGATTATCCTTATGGTAATGTTTTGTCTCATGTTTTAGGTTATGTGGGAATTGATAATCAAGGATTATCAGGCATCGAACTGGAATTTGATAAGTATTTAACAGGAGAAGGAGGGGCAATTAAATATTTTTCAGATGGAAAAGGCAATCGTCTTTCTTTAACTGAAATTTATGAAGAACCTCAAAATGGAATTAATGTGGATTTAACGATTGATATTGATCTACAACTTGCAGTTGAAAATGAACTGGATAATGTCGTATCAAAATATAACCCAGAGCAAGCACTTATTTTGGCAATGAATCCCAAAACAGGAGAAATCTTAGCGATGGCTTCAAGACCCAATTTTAATCCCAATCATTATCAAACCTCTAGTATCGAAGTGATTAATCGAAATTTACCTATTTGGATGACCTATGAACCTGGTAGTACATTTAAAATTGTAACGTTAGCGGCCTCTTTACAAGAAAATACGATTAATCTTTTTAAAGATAATTATTACGATGGAGGTTCTATTCATGTGGAAGGGGCTCGAATTAAATGTTGGAAAGCTGGAGGACACGGAGCGGAGACGTTTTTACAAGTGGTTGAAAATTCATGTAACCCAGGATTCGTCGTCATGGGTCAAAAATTAGGAGCAGAAAAATTACTTAGTTATATTAAAAATTTAGGCTTTGGAAGTAAAACCGGTATTGATTTGAATGGAGAGGCCAGTGGTATTTTGTTTTCACTAGATCAAATGGGACCTGTGGAGCTTGCGACAACAAGTTTTGGTCAAGGAATAAGTGTAACTCCTATTCAACAAGCAACAGCGGTTTCAGCCGTTATTAATGGTGGCATTTTACATAAGCCTTATATTGTTTCCAAAATGACTGAACCTGAGACGGATAGTGTTATTCAATTAAATAAAACCGATGAAGGCAAAAGAGTGATTAGTGAAGAAACAAGTAAAATGGTTCGTTTTGCTCTTGAAAGTGTAGTTGCTAATGGAAGTGGACGAAACGCTTATTTAGAGAATTACCGTATTGGAGGCAAGACAGGAACCGCTCAAAAGGTTAATAATGGGGTTTATATGGTAGGCAATTACATTGTGTCTTTTATGGGATTTATGCCAGCAGATGACCCTGAAATTGTTGTTTACGTCGCGATTGATAATCCTAAGGGAATTACGCAATATGGAGGCGTTGTTTCAGCTCCTATTGCTAAAAATGTTTTTAAAGCGGCGATTGATTTGTATGGGTTTCCAAAGAGTAGTGAGGTTATGCCAAAGGAATACACTTGGCTCGATACAAAATATGTGAAATTGCCTGATGTCACAGGAAAATCTTTGGAAGAAGCTAAAAGCATTTTAAAAGGATTTAAACTTAGTACGTCTGGTAGTGGTGAACAAGTCGTTTATCAAAGTCCAGAAGGAAATTATTATGTGGAAGAAGGAAGTCAAGTCTCTTTAATGTTGTCTAACTAATGTAAAACTTTTTTCTTCAAGCGGTAAAAAATTCAAACATGTTGTATAATTTTTATACGAGGTGATACTATGTTAATACTTGCTAAGGTCGCCATGGCCATCATGCTTGGCTTTGTTACGAGTATGATATTTGGTTATTTTTTTGTTAAATTTGCTTACCGTAAACGAATTGGTCAAAATGTGAGTTTAACCTTAGGTGAAAGACATTTGAAAAAAAATGGCGTTCCTACTATGGGTGGCTTTATTTTTATTGTTCCTGTTTTACTATGCTTATTTTTACTTTATGCTCGAGGAAGTATCCAGCTCAATCATAATTTATTGATTTTAGTTCTTGTTTTTGTTTTATATGCCTTTTTAGGCTTTTTAGATGATTTTTTGAAAATTAAATTTAAAAACAATAAAGGGCTTAGTATTACGACTAAATTTTTAATTCAAATGGGAATTGCGCTTTTGTTTTTCTATATTTTTATGAAAAATGGCGGAGAACCAGTTTTATGGATTACGAGTATTGGTATAAGTATTGATATGGGCTGGATTTTTGGTATTTTTATTTTATTTGTTTTGGTAGGAACCAGCAATGGGGTCAATATTTCTGATGGATTGGATGGCCTTGCTGGAGGCCTTTCGGCTATTGCCTTTTTAGCGTTTGGTATTATTGCATGGAATACAGGCTGGATGCAAGGATTTGAAGAAGTGGCTATTTTTTGTTTTTTACTTGTAGGAAGTTTACTAGGTTTTTTACTTTATAATAGTCATCCCGCTAAAATCTTTATGGGAGATTTAGGCAGTTTAGCACTAGGAGGCGCCTTAGCAACGGTTGCGATAGTAACAAGACATGAGCTTTCATTAGTTTTAGTCGGAGGCGTTTTTGTGGTAGAGACACTTTCTAGTTTTATTCAAATTATAGCTATACGAAAATTTCATAAAAAAATTTTTAAAATGGCTCCTTTACACCATCATTTTGAGCAACTTGGATGGGATGAAAGGGACATTGTCAAGCTATTTTGGGTCGTAGGTTTTTTACTTGCTATGGCAGCTATCACTTATGGTGTTTGGATTTAAACTTATAGAAAATTACATCCGTGCAACTTTTTTTGACACAAATGTGAACTTTTGATATAGTAATGGATATTTTGAAGGAGATTTAGATGTTAGTACAAGAAAAAAAGGAGAACGTTTACTGAGTATTGAAAGAAGTGTTGTAAATTTATATCAGAAAATGGTAACTATGGAAAAGGAGAATTTTGCTCAAAAGGAGGGGTATAGGGTTTGTTTAGAACAATTAAAAATGGCTCGAAAATACGAACACAAATTGATTCAAGAGTTGTAATTCTCATTAGACCTCGATAAAATGTTAAAACTATTTAACTTAGAAAATCTAAAAAAGACTGTTAATTTAGAATCAAGTATTTTTCATTCTGAATTTTTAATTTCTTATCGTTTACTAAATTTAATAATGGATTGTTATTATGAAGATACGTTTTATGAGTCTGTTTATGATACAAAACCAAGTCAATTATTAAATGAAAAAACTTATTTTGCTAATACAAATGCGGTTTTTCTTTCCTTTTTACAATTGATTCAAAAAAAGATTCAGATGAATTTTTATAGAGACCAATTTTCTTCTCTCAAGCATAGTCTTCTTTTTTCTTTTCCCTTTTTAGAAGATAAGATGATGGAAGGAAAAATCGAAACTCTAACGAATTCTCATGTAGAGCTTTATTTTGCTTGCCGGTATGGGGTGCCTATTAAAAGATCTGCCGATGACCTAAAAAATAAAAGTGAGTTGGATATTAAAATTATAATACATGATTTAACGCTTTATCCATATAAACCAGATTTTTATTTAGTATGTATGGATCTATTTTTAATGGCAAAATTATTAAATGAAAGTGCTGTTAGTTGTGATTATTTTGAGATTTATATTAGTTGTTTAGGAAATAAAAGTGAAAATTTTAAGAGAGTATTGAATCTTATTAGAGAAGTAAAAGATTTAAAATATTTTCAAATTCATGATTCTGTTACTTCAAATGCTTATCTACGACGATTGGAATTATTAAAGGAAGAAGAGAGTTGACACTCTTTTTTCTTTTCTTAATAAATCTTTTATTTTTATAGTATAATGATAATGGAAGGAATGATTGTTATGAAAGTCATTGTTTCAGCGGGTGGAAGTGGGGGCCATATTTATCCAGCGCTTGCTATTATAAATAAATTAAAAGAAAAGGAAAAGAATTTAGAGCTCCTTTATATTGGTACTCATAATCGAATGGAAAAAGAAATTGTTCCTAAAAAAGGAATCGCTTATCAAGCTCTAGAAATTTATGGTTTTAATAAAAATATTAAACGAGATATTAAGAATGTTTTTTTGATTCGTAAAGCTAAAAAACAATGTTTACAAATCATGAAAGATTTTAAGCCAGATGTGGTCATTGGTGTAGGCGGCTATGTTACGTATCCTGTTATTTGGGCTGCCCATCATTTAGGTATTAAAACGTTTATTCATGAACAGAATAGTCGTCCTGGCAAAGTCAATTATTTAGTTAGTCGATATGCGGATGTTGTTGGTATTACGTTTCAATCGTCAGAAAGCTATTTTAAAAAAGCTAAAAAAGTGGTCTATACAGGACATCCTTCACTTGATACCCAAGTCAATGAACCCTTTAATATTAGCACTTTAGGTTTTACGAAGACTAAACCTCTTGTTTTGTATGTGGCGGGAAGCTTAGGGAGTGCTTCTTTAAATCAAAAGATGATTGAATTTTTAAATGGAAAACGAGAGGGTTATGCCATCTTTTATGTGGTAGGAAGTAATGTTCGTTTAGAAGAATTTAAGCGTAAAATTACGAATCATAAAGATTTAAAAATAGTAGATTATTTTGAAGATTTACCAAGAATTATGAAAGAAAGCGATGTTATTATTTCTAGAGCAGGAGCAGGTACTCTTTTTGAGATTATTGCTTTAGGTAAAAAAAGTATTGTTATTCCGAGTCCAAATGTTGCAAATAATCATCAATATTATAATGCAAAAGAGTTGGAAGAGAATAAAGTTATTACCGTTTTGGCAGAAGAACAGCTTACGAAAGAAATTTTGAATACCAAAATTCAAGCGTTATTAAAAGAAGACAATCAGACTCAAGAATTAGAAAAAAATATGAAGCGTTATCGAGAAAAACAGCCTTTAGAAGACATCTATAAAATTGTAAAGGATTTAACTTGTTCTAGTAAAAAGTTCTAATTTTTGATAGTATTAAATAAGGTGGATAAAATGAAAGTGGATATGAAAAAAAAAGTAAAAATTCATTTAAAATTAAAACCCATTTTAGTTTTATCTTTTTTTCTTTTGAGCCTAGGCTGTTTTATTTATTATCTTATAAAGTTGCCTATTAAAACTATTTATATTGAAGGCACAGTCTATTTAAAAGACAAAGAGATTATTGAGCTTTTGGACATTAAAGATTATCCTAAACTTTTTAAATATACGACTAAATCTTTAGAAAAGAAATTAGAAACTTTAGAAATGGTCACTGATGTAAAAATAAAGAAGTATTTGAATGGAACAATAAAAATTAAGATTCAAGAAGCGCGACCTCTTTTTTATAATCGAAGCGATTACTGTTATGTTTTGTCAAATGGTCAAACGACTAATAATTATGATTTTTCTGGGATTCCTTTTTTAGTGAATTATGTTCCTAATCAAATAATGGAACGTTTTATTAAAGAATTAGAACGGGTTTCTAATGAAAATTTAATGCTTATAAGTGAAATTGAATATTCTCCAAGTCGAAGTGACGAAGTGGTTATTGATGATACGCGTTTTTTGTTACGAATGAATGATGGGAATGAGGTTTATATTAATTTAATAAATATTGATCGATTAAATACTTATCCTTTAATCTATTCCTTGTTTGATGAAAAAGGAATTTTAGAATTGGATTCCGATAATGAACGAGTGGTGTTTCGCTCTTATAAAAGTATAGAAGAAAATAGAAGAGAATGATGTTAATTGAAACTAAATTATGATGCTTTAATGCAAAAAGAAATGGAAAAATTTAATTATAAAAAAAAGCTTTTATTGCATAGTTGTTGTGGTCCTTGTTCTTCAGCAGTGATTTTAAGATTAAAAGATTTTTTTGATATAACAATTTTTTATTATAATCCTAATATTGAACCAGAAGAAGAATATATTAAAAGAAAAAATGAACAAAAGCGTCTTATTCATGAATTGAATTTGGGGATTCATTTTAGGGATAGTGATTATGAGCATGAGGCTTTTTTAAAAGCTTCTAAGCATTTAGAAAAGGAGCCAGAGGGGGGAGCAAGATGTCATAAATGCTATTATTTAAGATTACAGAAGACAGGAGACCTTGCTAAAAAAGAAGGCTTTGATTATTTTGGAACGACTTTAACGGTTAGTCCTTATAAAAATAGTGAAGTGATTAATTCAATTGGGTTATTGATTGAAAAAGATTTGAATAAAGCTTATTATGAAGAAAATAAAAATGTTTTGGTTACACGTTTTCTTGTTTCTGATTTTAAAAAAAGAGAGGGATATAAAAAAAGTATTGAACTTTCTAAGACCTATCATTTGTATCGTCAAGATTATTGTGGCTGTTTGTATGGAAAAGAGATCGATTCTTAAGAAAAGGTCTTTTTTGTTTTAATTAGTTTTTATCGTTCCCTTTTTTCGACATGAAGTGACAAAAGGGTCCTTATGAATCACGAAATGACTTTTTAAAAAATCTTGATTATAATCTAGTTATAGTAGGAGGAATTAAAAAGAATATGAAATTGAAGAAGTTTTTTAAAAGTAGTAAAAAAAGAAATCAAGCGGTTGTTTTTTTTACTATTATGGTGTGTTTGTTAGCAGCGGGGTTTGTTTTTTATCGAACGTTTGCCTTTTATGAGGAAAAAAGAGCATTTAATGTGTTACAAGGACGAGTTGGAGATTTTGATTATGATGTAAAACTTGCAGTTTTAGTTGATGGTGAAAAAGTAGATCAGGTACCTGAACGAGGTCTTTATCGGGTTACAAGTACTTGTAACGAAGGGGAAGTGTCGACTTGGGATTATAATGCTTGGGCACTTTCTATAGAAAATATACAAACGAATACTAAATGTAAAGTTAGTTTTACGTCTGGGTTAAGTGATGCTGAATACAATAATTATATTGAAGCAGGAAAAGCTTTAAGGAGAAATACGTATCGAGGAAAAGATATAACGGAGTATTATAACAATGGTAGTTTGTATACGATGATCAGCGATGGGACTTTTAAAGATATTTATGTTGGTGATTTCTTTAATGCAAATGGTGTGACTTGGTTAATCGCCGATCTCGATAATTATTTATATAGTGGAGATCAGGAATTAGCCAAACATCATGCAACGATTATACCTGCTAAACCTTTAATGGAGACAAGTATGAATGCGACGAATACTACAGAAGGGGCATATATAGGAAGTCAAATGGCTTCAGAAACGTTACCTTCATTGGTATCAGCTGATGGATTAATTGGAAAAGCTTTTGGTCATCATTTGATTGAATATCGAACACTTCTTTCAAAGCAAGTTAACCCCGAAGGTATCAATCAGACGGGAGGAAAGTGGTCTGGCGCCTCTGATGAATGGGGTTGGTATTCTCGTAAAATCGATTTAATGAGCGAAGTTAACGTTTATGGTACAACGGTTTGGTCATCATCTGGATACGATACGGGAATCGATAATAGACAATACGCTTTATTTCAATTGAAACCAGAATTTATAAATAGTTATGGAAACGCAAGATTTCATTATTGGTTAAAAGCTGTCTCTAGTGCTACGTGTTTTGTTTATGTGAATGCCATAGGCGAGGCCTCGTTTGGTTGGAATGCCTCGATAGCGTTTGGTGTTCGCCCTCGCTTTCTAATCGATTAATCCTCAAATCTGACCCCCTAGTGGGGTCTTGAGGATTAAAACGTAAAGGAGAAATTTTGATGAATGTAGTAAAACGCAAAAGAAAATTGTCAACAATGGAATTTTTTCATAATGCGCTTATTTTGAGAAAAAGCATTACGGAACTCTTAATGCGTGATTTTGGCATAAAAGGGTTTAAAAGAACTATTAAATTTGTAGGAAGTGTTGAACATTTTGAACCAGAAGATAAAATTTTGGTGGAAGAGCTATTTGAAAAATATAACATGGGTAGATGTTTTTTGGATGATTATCCTGATTGGCTGATTGAAAAAGAAAGAATTTATTTTTTGGATATTTTGCGAAATTTAATTAAAAATATTGTAAAAGCCAATACCATTTATCCTGTCAATATGAATGAATATAAAGAAAGAAGAAGTTATCAAAATAATGCTATTGGGGATTGTGAAGATCTTCTTCAAGAAATGCAATACATCTTGTCAATTGTTCCTGTGGATGCTGAAAAATATATGCAATATGTAGAGTTGATTGAAAAAGAAATTGCTCTTTTGAAAGGTTGGCGAAAAGGAGATAATAAAATTGCCAATCGACTAGAAAAGAAAAAAGAAGAGTCAAAAAACTAAGATAAGTGGTATCCGTTTCAAGAATAGATTATATGATGCGGATTTTTTTTACAGTAGGGTAAAACTTATTTAGTAAGCTGTCTCTAGTGCAACGTATTTTGTTTATGTGAATGCCATAGGCGAGGCCTCGTTTGGTTGGAATGCCTCGATAGCGTTTGGTGTTCGCCCTGATTCGATAGATTCATAAATATAAGACTACGTGTCGATATGAAAATATGGAAGGAAGTTTTATCCATCCGAAAGGTAAAAAAGAATTTTGATGTTACTGGATACGTCTAGCGTAACTAAAAACAAAATGATAACTGTGTCAATTATTTTACTTAATAAATAGATGAAAGAATGATAAAGGTGATGCGTTTATGAGTGAAGAAATGAAATCTTTAAGTGATGCGAATCAATTGATTTATGCTTTTAATCAAGCAAAAAAAGAAAGGATTTGGAAAGAGTCGGTTCAGAATTATGAAGTCAATTTATTACGAAATACTTACTTACTAAGAACGAGTTTAAGAGAGGGAACCTATAAACAAAAACCTTTTTATGAGTTTACTTTAAAAGAAAGAGGAAAGACAAGGTCTATTAAATCCATGCACATTATGGATCGAGTTGTCCAGAGAAGTTTATGTGATTATATTTTGATGCCTCAATTAAAAAAATATTTAATTTATGATAATGGTGCCAGTCTTAAAAACAAAGGTATAGATTTTACTAGAAAGCGATTAGAAACACATTTACATTGTTTTTATCGAAAAAATGGTAGTAATGAGGGGTATGTGTTATTGATGGATTACAGTAAATTTTTTGATAACATTCGACATGATAAATTCATAGCGCTTTTAGAGAAAAAAATTAATTCTCCTGAATTCATGTCATTTATGAAGCAACTTCTTAAAAGCTTTTCGGTTGATGTTTCTTATTTATCTAATGAAGAATATAAAACTTGTCTAAATCAACTCTATGATTCTTTGGAGCACTCTAAAATTGATCCAAGTTTATTAGTTGGAGAAAAAATGATGGACAAGTCGGTAGGAATTGGAAGTCAAATTTCTCAAGTATGTGGGATTTTTTATCCAACAAGAGTGGATAACTATTGTAAGATTGTGAAGGGGATGAAATATTATGGAAGGTATATGGATGATGTGTATGTCATCCATAAAGATAAGGAGATTTTAAAGCAATTATTAAAAGAAGTGAATGAGTTGTCTAAAGAACTTGGTTTGTTTATTAATCCGAAAAAAACTCAAATTGTTAAATTAAAACATGGTTTTACTTTTTTAAAAATTAAATATAATTTAACAGAAAGTGGGAAGGTTTTAAAACGTTTAGTACCTAAGGCGATTACAAAAGAAAGAAGACGACTTAAAAAATATAAAAAGTTAATGGAAGAGGGTAAAATGAGTTATAAAGAGATCGAACTTGCTTATAAATCGTGGCGGGGGAATGCATTAAGGTATCAAGCTTATACGAGTGTTAAACATTTAGATGCCTTGTTTGATCAACTTTATATCAAAGAATGGAAAGGAAAAAATAAAGATGAGCTTATTGTATGAGCACTATCGAAAATTAAAAGAGAGCGATAAAGACACTTATTATTTATTTCGAAGTGGGAATTTTTATATCTTTTTAGGAGACGATGTGGATCGAATTAATCAGTATGTTGTTTTAAAAAGAACTTACTTTTGTAAAGAAACGAGTAAATGTGGTTTTCCAGTAAGCAGTTTAGGGGCCTATTTGACGGTTTTTAAAAATCATGGACTTGTGATTCAGATCATTGAAAGAGAAGAAAAAAAGAGGCTTGATCCCCTTTTAAAAGCGTTAAAAAAGTTAGATCTTGAATCGATTACCCCTATCAAAGCTTTAACGATTTTAAAAGAAATTAAAGATTCGCTTTAATTAAAGGGAAAGTGATAAAAAAAGCTTGCTCGTCAGTCTTTTTTTTGCTAAAATACAAGTGGCTAAAAAATTAGCAAATAAACATGTAAAAGGGATTAAAGTTATCGAGTGCCGAAGAGGTGATAGGTTTAAGAAGATCTTTTACAGGTGTGTAACGAAGGGAGAATGATTTATGGCCGTTGTTTCTATGGGATATTTATTAGAAGCAGGAGTTCATTTTGGGCATCAAACTAAGAGATGGAATCCAAAAATGAAACAATATATTTTTGCAGCAAGAGATGAAATACATATTATTGATTTACAAAAAACAGTAGAAAAATTAGAAGAGGCGTACGCTGAGGCTAAAGCGATTGCTGATAATGGAGGAACGTTTTTATTTGTAGGAACGAAAAAACAAGCGAGTGAAGTTTGTAGCGAAGAAGCCATTCGTAGTAATAGTTATTATGTTTGTGAAAGATGGCTTGGTGGAACGTTAACCAATTTTAGAACCATTAGAAGAAGAGTAAAACGTCTTGAAGAAATTGAAGCAATGGAAACCAATGGTGTTTTTGAAGTTTTACCAAAAAAAGAAGTTATTGGGTTAAAGAAAGAATATGATAAATTAAACCGTGTGTTATGTGGTATTAGAGAAATGAATAAATTACCACAAGCTATTATTATTGTTGATCCTAAAAAAGAGATTAATGCAATAAGAGAAGCTAGAAAATTAAATATACCTGTATTTGGTATTGTGGATACCAATTGTGATCCAGATGATGTTGATTATCCAATTCCAGCAAATGATGATGCTGTAAGAGCTGTAAAAGTCGTGATTGGTGTTTTAAATAATGCAATTTGTGAGTCAAGAGGACTTGAAATGGTTGATTATGTAACTGAAGATGATAAGAGTAAATCAGTGACATCTATGCCAACTGACATTTCTGTTAAACCTGTTAAAGAAGAAAATGGAGAAAAAAGAGTTCGTAAAGAACAAGAAGCACCTTCTAAAGAAAAAGATTATGAACGTTTAAGTTTAACAGAGCTTAAAAATGTAGCTCGTGAACAAGGTGTTAAGGGTTATTCTTCTATGAAAAAAGAAGAAATTATTAGTCATTTAAAATAAGAAAGGATAGAAAAGATATGGAAATTACAGCAAGTTTAGTAAGAGATTTACGTGAAGCAAGTGGCGCTGGAATGATGGATTGTAAGAAGGCGTTGAATGCTTGTGATGGTGATTTAGACAAAGCCATGGATTATTTAAGAGAAAATGGTATTGCTAAAGCTGAAAAAAAGAGTGGTCGTATCGCCGCTGAAGGTCTTGCCCAAGTTTTTGTTGAAGGAAATAAAGCTGTTATTTTAGAAGTTAATAGTGAAACGGACTTTGTTAGTAAAAATGAAGAATTTACGGATATGATTCAAACGATTGGTTCAACCGTATTAAAAAGTGATGTTAAAGATTTAGAAAGTGCTTTAAAACTTCAATTAGAAGAAGGAACTATTGAGGATTTAATCGTAAGTAAAACCGCTAAGATTGGTGAGAAACTCTCTTTGAGACGTTTAGAAGTTGTTACTAAAAATGAAAATGAAGTTTTTGGAAGTTATCTTCATTTAGGTGGGAAAATTGCGGTTTTAACTGTATTAGTTGGAACCAATGAAGAAGTGGCTAAAGATGTAGCTATGCAAGCCGCAGCGATGAACCCAGATTATATACAAATTACTGATGTTCCAGAAGACATTGTTGCTCGTGAAAGAGAAGTCTTAAAAGAACAATCAATGAATGAAGGAAAACCAGCGGATATAGCTGAAAAGACGGTAGAAGGACGATTAAAGAAATTTTATAAAGAAATTTGTTTAGTGGAGCAAGCTTTTATTAAAGATGGAGATAAGAGTGTTGGAGAGTATGTTTCTGAACACGACAGTTCAATCGTTTCTATAATTCGTTATGAAGTTGGCGAAGGGATGGAACATAGAAGTGATAACTTTGCTGAAGAAGTTATGAGTCAAGTAAAAGGAAATGATTAGACATTTGGTAAACAAGTGTCTTTTCTTATCAAAATTATTTTATTTCTATGATACTATTTAAAATAAGAAAGCTTGCGTGATTTTATATGGGGAAAAATAAAGTTAATAAAACAAATATATCGAAGTTTACGCAAATTATTGAAATATTTACTTTAATTCTATTAGTTCCTGTTTTAATTATATTATTAATTTGGTGGTTAAGTTTTTCTTGTATTTTTGACTTAAAATATGGCTTGATAAGAACTTTTTTAATGATTTTAAAAACTCTTTTAATGATTGGAATAATTTATTGGCCTTGGAGTATTTTGATTTTATTTTGTCTTTTATATCAAGTTTATTTTATTTTTTTACTCGTTATAAAAAAATTAAAAGTGAAATACATTAATAAAAAGAGTTTGGAAAATGAATTGGAATAATGGGTTTACGTTTTATTGGATTATTCTCAAGTAGTTTTTAGTTTTGTGTGGTATAATTGTTTTAAGTGATGGATATGAAAAAAAAGAATGTTTTTAAATTGTTTTGTTTTCTTTTAATGATTTATTTATTTATTATGTTAGGAAAGAAAGATTATCATTTAGAAGTGAGCGACAATATTCGTTTTAGTAATGAATATAAAGATATTAATCGAAATAATATTTATAAATACGTAAATGATGGGGAAGTCCTAGATGTTTTAAATGGAAAATCGGGTGTCATTTTTAATTGTTTTTCTTCAAATATTTGGTGCCATTACTATGCGGAGTATTTAAATGAAGTGGCATTAGATAATCATCTTCAAGAGATTTATTATTATGATTTTAAAAGAGATCGTAGTCTTAAAAATATCACTTATAATAGCATTGTTTCTAAGTTAAAGGACTATATTAGTTACGATGATAGTGGTAAAGGGGATTTGTATGCTCCTAGTATTATGATTATTATTAATGGACAGGTGAGTTATTTTTTAGACGAAGTGAAAACCATTAAAGGAAAAGTGAATCCAGAAGATTATTTTACGGATTATAAGAAAAATTTGTTAAAAAATAATTTAGATGAAGCAATTAAAGAATATTTACAAAAAAAATAAGATATTTTATAATAGAATGAGATAGGGAGAATGTATGAATATAGAACAAAAAATGACTAAGGCCATTGAGTCTTTAGAAAGTAAATTAATTAATATTAGAGCTGGAAGAGCCAATCCAGCTATGTTAAATGGCATTATGGTAAATTATTATGGAAGTCTATCACCTATTCAAAGTTTAGCGAATGTGACAGTGCCAGAAGCGAGACAATTAATGATTAAACCTTTTGATAGAACGACGCTCAAAGATATTGAAAGAGCAATTAATGAAGCTAATATTGGCATTACACCAACTAATAATGGTGAAATTATTATTTTGACTATACCAGAACTTACTGAAGAGAGAAGACGTGAGTATGTAAAACAGGCGAAAGAAGTTTGTGAAGAAGCAAGAGTGGCTTTAAGAAATATAAGACAAGATGAGAATAATGCGATAAAAAATGGGGAATATACAGAAGATGAAATTAAAAGAATGCTAGACGATGTACAAGAAACTATTAATAAATATAATAAAATTGTTGATGAAAAATTAAAAGAAAAAGAAACAGAATTAATGACCGTTTAATAAAAAAATTAAAGAATGACCCTGAAGCAATTTAGGGTTTCTTTTAATTTTATAGGGAGGGAAAACGTTGAATGCTAAAATATATTTAGATAATAATGCTACTACAAAATGTGATGAAAGGGTTTTAGAAACTCTTCTTCCATATTTAAAAGACGAATATGAAAATCCAAGTAGTATTTATACGTTAGGAAGAAAGATAAAAGAAAAATTGAGCGAGGCAAGAAAAAAGGTCGCAAAAGTAATCAATGCCAAAGAAGAAGAAATCATATTTACCAGTTGTGCTAGTGAAAGTAATTCAATGGCTATTATGAATGCAGTCAAAAATCATCCTAAGCAAAGACATATTATCACTACCAAAGTGGAGCATGCTTCTATTTTAGAAGCCATGCATGATTTAGAACAACAAGGTTATTATGTTACTTATTTGTCGGTAAATGAAAAAGGACAATTGAGTTTAGAAGAGTTAGAACAGGCAATTACAAAAGATACTTTTTTAATTGTTGTTATGATGGCTAATAATGAATTAGGAAATCTTTACCCTATTAAAGAGATTGGAGCACTTGCCGAAAAATATCATATTTATTTTCATACGGATGCGGTACAAGCTCTCGGAAAAATTAAAATTGATGTGCGTGATTTAAAAATAACGACTTTATCTTTATCAGGACATAAAATTCATGCTCCAAAAGGAATAGGGGTTTTGTATGTAAAAGAAAATACTCCTGTTCAACCTTTGATTTATGGACATCAGGAACATAATTTTCGAGGGGGAACCGAAAATGTGGCTTTTATTATAGCACTTGGAACAGCCGTTGAGTTGATTTATCAAGATGAATATCAAACAAATATTAAACTAAAATACTTAAGAGATAAAATGGAAAAAGAAATTAAAGAAAGAATAGAAGAGGTCTATATTTATGGCGATTTAGAAAATCGTTTGCCGAATACGTCAAGTATAGCTATTAAGGGAATTAAAGGTGAAGAATTAATGCTTTTATTAGAATCTTTTGGCATTTATGTTTCAACAGGGTCAGCGTGTAATTCGGAAATTGCTGAGCCATCGCATGTTTTAGTGGCTTGTAAAGCGAATATGGAAGATTATAGTCCAATACGAATTAGTTTAGGCAAATATAATACAGAAGCAGAAATTGAAGAATTTGTAAAAAGATTAGAGAGTATCGTACGATTAAAAAGGAGAAAATGAATATGGAAAAACACTCTTTTCAGCCTGATTTATTTTTAGTAATGAATGCTAAGGAAATGGATGAGGCGTTATGTTATGCGGAAGAAATGATTGGCGAAAACGAAAAATGTGTAGAAATGTATATGAATTTTTCAATTGAAAATGATAGTGGACAATATAAGTTATTGGTTCAAAATCAAGATGTTCGCGATTACTTAAAAGATGGATTGAATCAATATCAATTCGAATTTCCAATGATTCCTTATTATTGCGTTTTATTTTTCGAAGTTGGAGGAAAAACAGATTGTCTTGCCTTAGCTATTCCTATCTCGGTTTGGCCAGAAGCCTACGATCCAAACTATCTAAAAACTTTTTTTACAAAACATCATTTTAAAATTAAAGATTTTATGTATAAACCTTTATTAAATCAATTTTTATCATCGACAATTGAATCAGAATATGAACAAGCAAAAATAAAACAAATCGATTCTCCGTGGACTATAAGAGATAAAGATACACTTTTAGGAGCTTTAACGCCAGGGGGAGAAGCAAGTGCAATTTCTAGTTTAGAGGAAATTAGTGAAATTGTTGTTCTTAAAAATGTTCATATAACCTTGGATTTTAATGCAATGGCTATTGTTTCAAATCGATTTCAAACGATGAAAATCGATTATTCAACTTTTCATTTTCCAAATGCCCTTATTCTTTATACTAATAAAGGAAAAAAGACTCCTATCTATGTTGGACTCGATGTTTCTTATGAAGCTATGATGACTCTATTAAAAGAAATGGGATTAATTGGTTTAGTTAAAGCAAAAGATTTAAATGAACATTTAGAAAATTTGGAAGAAGTAATTATTGAACTTATGCCGTTTGCGCGTTTTCAGGAAAAAGAACAACGGAGTATATAACTAAATAAAATAATCGAAAGAAAAATTAAGAAATAATTTTGAATAGAGAGGTGTCATCTCTATTTTTATATGATAGAATATAAGAAATAAGTAATAAAAGTGTTTAAGGTACTTGAGTGTTGTTACTTATCATGGAAAAAAATTTTTGAAGGGAGAGTTTAAAAATGAAAACTTTTAATGAAATGTGGGAAGAATTAAGCCCGTATTTGAGTGTAGAAAAGGGGTTGGATGAAGGGTATGCCGATGGAAAATATACAAGATTTTTTGCTAAATACTGTAAACATGTAGACGGAATTGATATTTCAGAAGATTTTTATAAGCAAGCAAAAGAAAATTTAAAAGATTTAGACAATGTCCATCTTAAAATGATGGATGCAATAAAAACATCTTTTGATGATAAATCTTATGATGTTATTTTATGTACCAGTTTTCATGAATTTGATTTAAGTGGGAAAGAAAAATTTTCGATGGATTTAAATTTGAAGACCAATATTTTAAAAGAAATGATGCGTTTAAGTGATACTTTGGTCTTTGCTGAAATCTCTCCGACAAATATAAGTGGAGAATTATACAAAGTATTTAATCCTACCGAAGATCATTCTTTTCGAACAGAAGTATCAAACCTATTAATTGATAAGGTTTTAAGAGATGCTGGCTATCAAAGAATAATAGAAGATTATGCGGTTGATGAGATTTCTTATCCTTCTAAAGAAGCCTTTTTAGATGATATGATTGATTGGTGGAATGAAGTAAAAATTCCAAAAGATGAAGAAGAAAAAAAGCAAATGCAAACTGAAATAGCTTCCATTTTGGAAACAGAAAAAATGTTAACGGATTTAACTTTCCATGATATTTTTAGATATACCGTTTATAAAAAGGAAGAATAACTATGTCTTGTTTTCGTAATTATAAAATTTGTGATAATGCGCCAGAATGTGATGGCATTAAAATTTGTCCAGTAAAAGCCATAACTTTTAATGAAGAAAAGCAAACCATTGAAATCGATAATTCTAAATGTATTTCTTGTGGGTTATGTGAAAAAGCTTGTCCAATTGGAGCTTTTCGTGTCGCTAAAACTGAAGAAGAGGCACTACGAATTCAAGAAGAAATTGCAAGTGATCCTCGTACTATAAAAGATTTATTTGTTGATCGATATGGAGCGACTCCTTTATCTGAATTTTTTATGATTGATTCTACAGAAATAGAAAAAAAGATAAAAGAAAAAGGATGGGTTTTCATAGAAGCTTATCAAGAAGATACGATTAATTGTTTAATTAAATCCATTCCTATTAAGGAATTAACCGAAGATTTTCCAGACGAAATTTTATTTTTCAAAGTAAATTTCGATAATGATAAAGATAATAAGTATACTATTAATGACTTTCCTAGTTTATTACTTTTTAAAAATGGTTCTTTGGTAGGAAAAATAGAAGGCTATTATGAAGATAAAGATAAGCCTCTTTTAAAAGAAAAAATAGCGAAAATAATTAAGGAGATTCATAATGACTAAAATTTACATCCTTTCACAAATATTTACACTTATCACTTAGGCTTTATGGCTCTTTCTTGTTATCCTAAAAAAAGAAGTGTGATATTATTATGGGCGTTTTTATCTACTATCGCTAATGCAATTGTCTATATTTTATTAGGGGCTTATGCGGGTCTTGCTATGTGTTTTGTCTCTACTATTAAAAGTGTTTTAAAGATTATGATGTTTTAGGAATTGATTCGTCAGAAAATATGATAAATGTGGCTAAAGAAAAAGCACCACAAGCAAAATTTGAAGTAATGGATATGAGAAAAATAAATTTACCCCTTCATTCTTTTGATGCAATTATTTGTATGGCTACTTTAATACATGTGGATGATTCGGAGACTTATAAAATTTTAGAAAAATTTGATGCTCTTTTAAAAGAGAAGGGCATGATTATTATTAATGTTATGGAATACTTAAATGGTGAAAAGGAAATTTTTTTGAAAGAACTCTTTAATCCTATCTATTATACTTATTTTAATCAATATGATAAAAAATTTTTTCTTAATTGGTTTAGTAAAAAAGGTTATAAAATTATTGATATTATTGATAATCCTATTTTTAATACTGAACAAGTAACAGAAATCAGTTCAGATACGAATCAATTTTCTATTATTGTTTGTAAATAATTGTATCTTGCATTCTATTTTTAAATAAGGAGTATTTCTCGCTTATTTTTTTCTTTTATGTTCTAAATATTTTCTTTTATAATTCATTAGTAATAACGAATTCATTTATCTTGTCCTCTAAAAAATAAATCATTAGGTAATAAAGATTCTATTTTTTTTATTGACAATTGGGGGGGGGGTAAAGTTATAATATATTTATTTTAAAAATTATGACTATTTATTAGTAAAAAAGAAAGGTTTATAATAAAATGAGAAAAAAATATTTAAAAGATAAGAAAACATTATTAGTGGCATTAGCCAGTGCTTTTACTCTTAGTGTTACAGGGTGTTCTAGTGAAATGGCTCCTGATAACTCTAATATTGATATGATCGATATGAATGAATTTCAAAATGAAGAAGAAGATTTAAAAATTTCAAAGCAAGAAAATATTAATGGTGAAGATTTTAAATTAAATATTGATTATATTTGTGAAAATGGTAGTGAATGGAGAATCAATGATACAAAAAAGATTTATATGTCTATCAATACAGTGGGACTTCCAGATAATAAAGAAGTTTACATAGATAATATTCATTCTGATACTTATATAGTTTCTACAAAAGCAATTTATAATGGGATTAAACAAGATACTATGGATGATCGCATACACAATGGACTTATGTATGGCTTCCCAATATCTGACACTAATAATTATTATGGCTGTAATACAATTGAAGGACAAAATTCGGAATTTATTCAAAGTTTTACCTATGCTTATCAAGGGGCAATAGTGTCTAGTGAATTATCACAACAAAGAAGATTAGAATCTGATTTTTTAGAAAAAGGTGTTTATGCGAATCAAATTGAAAATGTTATCGATTTAATTATTATTGATAAAGATACAAATGAGATAAGGACTGTGAGTGTGTCTTCAAATATTTTGATTAAAATTAATAATCGTGTCACTTTTATAGAGAATAATCAAGAAATAATTTATGAATATGATATGAATGGAAATAAAAGTTTAGTAGAAAAAAAATTAACACGTGAATTGACGAAATAATGATATTTTTAGAAGAAAATAGAATTTCTTCTCAGATTGTTGACAAAGTGATATATTGAAAAAGAGTATATCGCTTTTTGTTTGC